>JANMCD010000217.1:0-6431 GCA_031360905.1 Novosphingobium sp. | reverse complement strand
GCGGGGTGGCCTTGCCGGAAAGCGCAGTTTGGCGGCTATAAGCTTGGGGGGGCGCGAGCATATGTTCGGAGCGGATGGTCTTCATGGCGAACTTGTCACCGGCATGATGCGGCACTTTTTCCAAAGCACGCTCGGCTATGTCGGTACGAGCGTGCTTGACCCTTTCGTCGCGTATCATGTACCCTATGTCGGTGATCGGGCGCGCAAGGCGCTGCTTGAGAAACTGCGCGTAGCCATCTCGGCAATTGAAGAACGACCCCCACTGCGCATGCCGAACCTCGATGATTTCGACGAGAAACTCGGACCCAAGCGGAGCTTAGCATGACCTACTCCACGATGAAACTGGCCGTCACCGCCGGCATCGCTCGGCTGACCTTGACAGAGGCCGAAAACGGCAACCCAATAAATGGCGCCTTCTGCCGAGACCTGTATGAGGTCGCGATCGAGCTTTCCGAGCGCACCGACGTGCGCGTCATTCTGATCCGCGCAGAGGGCCGCGCCTTCAGCTATGGCGGAGATATCTCCGGATTCCTACCACGCCTCGCCGATCTGCCACGGTTGATGAAGCAATGGACCGGCGACTTCCACACAGCGGTTATACGATTGCAGCGGATGGATGCCCCCATCGTGGTGGCGGTCCACGGCGTGTGTGCCGGTGGTATGGTGGCGGTCGTTGCAGGCGCGGATTTCGTGATCGGTAGCGAGGCGTCCAAGTTCATCGCGGCCTATTCAGGGATCGGCCTTGCTTGCGATGGCGGCGGATCAATCTCACTGGTCCACCGCCTCGGCCGGACAAAGGCGCGACGGTTTCTGCTGCTGAACGAGGCGCTGGACGCAAATAGTGCGCATGCCGCCGGGCTGATCGACGAACTGGTGCCCGCCGATGCCCTAGAGGAGCGCGCCGAAGCCCTCACCGCCCAGCTCGCCGCCGGGCCTACCCGCGCCTATGGCGAAATACGGCGGCTGCTACTCATGTCCGGCGAGGTTCCGGCAGAGGCGCAACTCGAGGCTGAGGCTCAGGCAATGGCGCGCGCCGCCGCGACTGACGACGCCCGCGAAGGGATCAGGGCCTTCGCCGAAAAACGCCGCCCTGCATTTACCGGCCACTGAATCGGAACCTCGCGATGACCGACCTTAAAACCGCCGCTGAGCAAGCCGCCCCGCACGATCGAAATGCGATCGAACCACGATTGCTTCACCTGCTGCAGATTAAGCAGGAACGCCGCCTGCTCGGCCCATATATCCCGCGCAACGCGCAGGAAATTGCCGATGGGCTGTCTGCTTTGCTGGCTCAGGACGGCGTGGCGGCTGCCGTCCGAAACGTGCAACGGATGGGCGGCGGGGCATCCAAGGAACAGTTCGTGTTCGAAATGGACGGCAGCATCGCTTCAGAGTTCGCACGCTGCGTTCTCCGCATGGACCCGCGCGAGGGCATAATCGAAACATGCCGCCGCCGCGAGGCGCAGGTCCTGCGTGCGGCCAAAGGCTTCGTGCCGGTCCCACCTGTGCTGGCTGTCGATGGCGACGGAGAGGTGATGGGGCAACCGGTGATGATTACCGGCTTTGTCGGCGGCGTGACCAAGCCCACAGATAGCGGAGGAGGTCCATCCGGCCTAAAGGCAACAATGGGCGAGCGCATTGGCAATGCATTGACCCCCCAATTCATCGGCCATCTCATCGCGATCCACGCCATCGATTATCGCAATGCCGGGCTGGACGATTTCGCGGTGCCACGGCCCGGCAGCACCGATGCTGCACTGTGGCAGGTCAATTACTGGACCAAGGTGCGCGAGCTGGAGGCAACCGATTCCCTCCCGCTGCTGACACTTGCCGAAACTTGGCTCTACGACAATCTGCCGGTATGCGCTGAGCCAGTACTGCTCCACGGCGATTATCGGCTGGGCAACTTCCTGTTCGATGAGCAATCGCTCCAGATCACCGCGCTGCTCGATTGGGAACTCACCCACGTCGGCGATTTCCACGAAGATCTCGCCTACAGTTTCGAGCCACTTTTTGGTGGCCAAGGTGCCGACGGCACCTTCCTGGTCGGTTCGATGTTCACGACCGATCACTTGATAGAGCAATACGAAGCTTCATCGGGGCGCATCGTCGATGGCCGCACGCTCCACTGGTATCGTATACTCACCAGCTACAAGCTGATCACGATGAACCACACCTCATCGATCATCGCCGCGCGCGATGGAACCAATCACCAAAATGCGCTGCTGGCTTTTCTCGCCTCTTGCACAGCCGGGATGTCAGATACGTTGTGCAACCTGCTCGCGGGAGAAGCGGCATGACACCCAGCCCCATCATCCGGCTGAAAAGCGTAGTGCAGACGCTGGAGCATGTCATCATCCCCGCCGTTGATCCCGGCAATTCACTTGCGATCGAACAATGTGCGCTGGTGCTGGCGCAACTGCACATGCTGGTACGCCATATGCCTTTCATCGGCGAGTATCATGCGTTGTGCCACGCCGATCTGGCCACAACCGTTGCGGCTTTGCCCCCGGCAGTGGGAGGTCCGGCGACCGAGGATGCCGGGCTAAACCTTGCAGTTGCCGATCGCGAGGCCGACGGCATGACGGATGCGTCAGCGGCTTATCACCACCTCGGCCGCTCACTGGAAAACCTGGTCCGGGCCACAGCGGCCGATGGCGAGGCGAAGTATCGTGCCGCGCTTGATGCCGCAGTCTTGGCATTCTCGCGTCGGCAGACCCGGCGTGCCCGCTCCTGGTTCCGCGATGCGGGTTTCGACCATGATCCGAAAGGATTGCCCTCTCTCGAAGATATGGTGGGGGGACGCTGATGATTGCGCCTGAACATGCCGAATTCCAGTTTGGACCGGATTCACCATTCGATTGGTGCGAGACGAACTTCTTCCCGTTCGCCGTGCCAGAGGCGAACATATCGGGCAGCATTTATCTGCTCTCCCGGCCGAAACTCGGAGTCACGATGGTCGACGTACTGGTGCAAGACCGGATCTCTCCGGCGTGGGAATCGCAGGCCTATGTCGATAACCAGCAGCACCTCCCCTGCCCCGCTTCGCTGCTCCATTACGCGCTTCCCAACGGACTCGTGGTCGAAGCCGTTGATCCGCTAAAGCACTACCACATCACGTATGCCGGTATCGACGACACCTCATTCGAGCTCGACTTAATTGCGCTGATGCCTCCGTTCGACATGAATGATCCGGCGATGGACCCTATGGCCGCGGGAAGGCTTGGTACGGGATGGGGCGGCGCTGCTTTTGCAGGCCACTACGAGATTACCGGGCGCATTACCGGGCATTTGCGCCTGCGCGGGCGTGAATATGCGGTCGATTGCGTCGATACGCTGGATCGCAGTTGGGGGCCGCGCAAGGAACGCGACAACAGCAATGCTACGTGGATTCACGGGTCGTTCGGCGAACGCCTGACAGTCCACGCATTCTTGGGTCTCGATCCGGCGAAGCAATCGGGCTTCGGGGCCCTGATCAGCGGATACGTGCTGGAAGACGGCGTGCTCAGCGGGTTGGTGTCGGCCACGGGGTCGGTTGAACGGCGCGATTTGCTGCCAATGGCAAACCGGCTTCGAGTCGAAGATACAAGGGGGGGCCGGTTTGACCTCAGCTCGGTCGCGATCAACGGCTGCCGGTGGGCGCCATTCCCGTCCATGATATACGCGCAAAGTTTCATGCGCTGGGATTGCGATGGGTTGATCGGCTATGGCGTGCAGCAAGACGTGCTCAGTCGATCCTACCTCACACGCAACCGCGACGCGATCGCAATGATCTGATGTTTGGCGGGCGCCCCAACGCTACCTGCGGTTGGGTGCGCCACGCTTCACTGCGTCATAAAAATTCCGCCATCCACAACGATATTCTGGCCGTTGACATAGCCAGCCTCGTCGCTTGCCAGCCACAGCGCAACCCCGGCACTATCTTCCGGACGTTGCGGACGCTCAACCACGCGCGCAGATGCCGCCGAACATTCGAACGCGGCGTGCTGTCCGGAATTGGCAACCGGGTTGGCAAAGTGGGTGTGTCCGGGCGAAATCGAGTTGACCAGGATGTTTCTGCCGGTGGCGCCCATCGCCCGGCTCATCGCTCCAACAGCCCCTTTCGATGCAACATAGTGCAGCATAAACGGGATGCCCAGGTTGACCATCAATGATGCGACATTAATGATACGTCCGCCGCCCCGTTCGCGCATGGCAGGCAGCACCGCACTGGACCACAGCCATGGCCCCATTACGTTAACGTCCATCAGCCGCGGCCTCGCTCGCCCCTTTAACATCGGCAATCGGGACATAGGCTCCTTCAGCCAGATAAAGCTCCGCAATCGCGCGCCCGATGCCCGTCGCTCCGTCGGTAACGATGGCAACTTTGCCCTTCAATTCATAACCTTCTCCAATTATCTTGTTACCTCAAACCATTCGCCGGGCACCGCTGCCGCAGCCTGCCGATGCCCTTGGAATCAGCTCGCCCGGAAATGATAAAGCAATTGACGAATACTCTTGTGGAATGTAATCTATTCCACTTGGCTTGGAGGGGGCGTCAAGGTTGCGGTTAAAAGGCGTCACTTCCCCAGGAATCGCTCCGGGTGTCGGCAGACTATCATAAAAATAGCTTCCTATCTTCGCGCAGGCGTTCACGCCCCCAATGATAGCTGGCGCTTCTCGGTCTGGGGCCGCAGCGTCACAAACAAATATTACTGGACCAGCGCCTTCCAGACGCAGGACGTTTTCGTCCGGTAAACCCGTCACCTACGGCGTCAGCTTCAGCTCGCGTTTATGAGGTATTCCACATGATCACTGATTCCGATATCCGGCTTCACCTGCCCGAACCGAAGCGCGCCGATTGGGCAGAAACGGGGTATTTCAACTTCTACGTCCCCGAAGCCAATATTTTCGGGTTTGTCTATATCGTTCACAGGGCCGGAGTGGGAGCTACCGTGAGCGATGTGGAGATCGTCGATACGGCAGGGTTTACTGCGGACGACGCGCTCTACATTGATCTCATCAATCATAATCCCCTGGTGGAAAAGGCAGAGGATTTCACCCTGGAAACGGGCCTCTCATACAAGGCCAAATCGATCCGGGATTATGTGATCGACTATAATGCGGGCGGGGTGGCGCTTCACCTCGACTGCGTTTCGTTGATGGAGCCTTACGACATCCACGATGCGACGATGGATCCGATGGCCGTCACCGATGCTGTCGATGTGGCCGCCAGTTCGGGCTTCGGCACCGCCTACTCGGCGCATTTTGACATGACGGTCCGAATGACCGGATCGTTGCAGATTGCAGGCAAAACCTACCCGATCGATTGCGTCTCGACCATGGACCACAGCTGGGGTCCACGACCCGAAAACGGCTTCCACCCGATCTTGTGGGCGAACGCGCATTTTGGTGAGAACTACGCCGTTCACGGAATCTTCTCGGTCGATCGTACCGCGCCATTCGGCCAGCAGCATGAGTTTAAGCACGGCTATGCGATGATCGACGGCAAAGTACGAGGTGCCAAAGCCGGCAGCGTCCGCACCCATCGGCCGGGCCTTTTCCCCAGTACGATGGAAATAACGATCGTGGATTGCGACGACCGCGAACATACAGTGTCGGGATCGGTTCTCACGCATCATCCGTGGATGCCTTATGGCAACAACCTCTCACCCATCACGATGACGCGCTGGCACCACCGCGATGGCCGCATCGGTATCGGCACTTATCTCGAAGGTTTTCCGCTCAACCGCGTGCGGACCTGAACGGTGTCATTTACATCGACTAGTCGACTAGGGGATTGAAGTGACACCCAGTGTCGATCTGCGGATCAGCACCATCCTGCGCGCCATGGAGGATGTTGTTGGCCAGCGATTGACCCCGCCAACAGCCTTGCGCTGGAACAGTCGGCGCTCGTCATCGGCCATCTGCGTATGCTCGCAATCCAGTGGAGCAAGGCGGACGGCTATGCCCGGGCTTGCGGCGCCGATCTTGAACGACTGATCGACACGCTGGCTCCTAATGACGGCCCAATGACGCAGGCGGCGGCCACTTCACTAGCTGCCGCCCGCCAAACGGATGGGGGCGCGGAATTGCGCTACAAGGCGATGATGGCCGGCGTGGACGCCCTCGTCCGAGCGGCGGCGGAAGATGGCGCCCCAGCCTTTCGCGAGACCCTGAAACAGGGCGTGCTGGCATTCAGCTCGCGCCAATCGCTACGCGACCAGTCGTGGTTCGCCGCCGGCGGCTTCGATCCGCGCCCGGATGAGCTTCTTGCAGTAGACGATATCATTGCGGAGACTGTGCGTTGAGATGGTGTCCCCGGACGTGGTGTAGCTTGGGATTGAGGTGGTCACCGTGATTTCCGGATAGGTTTGGGTTGGAAGACTCGAACCTGACGGAAGGAACCACGATGACCGATCCGATGATGCACCTGCGTTCGCTGGTGGAAC
>JANMCD010000093.1:0-16330 GCA_031360905.1 Novosphingobium sp. | reverse complement strand
CGAAAGCGCAGCAGGTTCAGCATCGTCACCGGTTCGCCCGGCGGCAGCACCTGCGCCAGTTCGGCCACTGCCTCAGGCGTGATCGCTACAGTTTGCATATCATCTCTCCCACGTGATCTTGCCGTTGCATAACCACATAATCCGCCTCGCGGCGAGTGCGTTTGACGCCAATTGACCATTTGCGCACCTCGATCAACCCAGCATCGCCCGTGTTGGATCCTGCCAGCTCAGGCGTCTATTACGAACTCGAGGCGGTCAAGCCGCCCGCGCGCGGCGCAGCACCGGGATAGCGGATCACACCAGCCGCGACGCGCCCGTACCGAGCTCGGCAAAGAAACGCGCCACGGCGTCCGCCGCCTTGTCGGTCAGCGCAATGAAGGCGCGGCGCCGATCGGCTTCGTCTTCGACCCGCTGGAACAATCCCGCCTCGGTCAGCTGACCAATCCAGCGCAGCGCCGTGGTCGGCGGCACGCCCGAGGCGATGCACAGCGATGTCACCGAAACGCGCGTGTGTTCGGCCCGCGCCGCGGTGAGATCGAGCAGCATGTCCCAGGCGGGATCGCAGAACAGCTCGCCGTCGAAAAATCGCGCACGCAGTTGCCGTTGGCGGATGATGCGGCGCACCAGCCGGGGATCGGGAAGCGCGGGCCGGGTCGCCCGCACCAGACGCTCGCCGCCATCGTCCGGCTTGCCAGTGAACGAGGACTTGGGGGCTTCGAAGCGGAAGGCGCTTTCGCTGCCGGCAAACGGATCAACCGCCCCGGCGCCGCCGCTCAGCCGTTCAAGCCGCTCGGCGATCTGGCCGACCTGCTCGGTCAGCCGCAGCAGCACCAGCCGGTCTTCCTCGGAAAGTTCGCGCAGCCGCAGACTGGGCATGCGCCCAAGCACCCGGCCGAGCGCAATCACCCGGTCGGCGCGGCTGGGATCGACCAGAATCTGCGGGCTCGACTGATCGAGGCAAGCGAACACATCGTCCAGCGCGGCGACGCTGGTCGAGACGATCAGATGCGCCCCGCAATGCGCTGCCCGCATGTCGAGCCGCGACAGCGCAGCCAGTTCCGCGCCCCGCACCTCCGGGCAATCGAGCAACACCACTTCGCCAAGCACCTGCGCCTCACCCTCAAGCAGACTAGCGACATCGGCGACTTCGGCGATGCGAAAACCGGCAGCCTCGGCATCGTCGCGAATGGTCCCGCGCAAATGCGCCCGGTCAGCGTAGATCGACAGAGTGAGCGGCAGACCGGCGGCATCGTTGGCGGGTTCAGCATAGGAGAAATTGGCTTGGGACATGGCAGTGTTACTCCGTTCCAACGAACAGGAGTAGAACAAATAGGGATTATGTCAAGAATGTAGGTAATTTTCGCTCAGCCAACCCACCCCGCCAGTTCCCGCCGCACCAGCGCCTCAAGCATCGCCATCCCTGCCTCGCCGTCGTTCAAACAATCGAGCGCGGCGAAGTGAATCCCGCCCGCGGCGAGAAACAGATCGCGGCCCCGGATCGCCAGTTCCTCTCGGGTTTCAAGGCAATCGGCGGCGAAGCCCGGCGCAGCGATGGCGAGCGCGGTGGTGCCTTTCACCGCCTCCGCCCTGAGCACCGATTCGGTCGAAGGTTCCAACCACTTGGCTCGGCCGAAGCGCGACTGGAAGGCAGTCTCGATTCTGAGGCCCGGATAATCCGCCGCCAGCGCTTCGCCCAGCAGCCGGGCGGTCTTGCGGCAGTGGCAATGATAAGGATCGCCCAGCTGGAGCGTGCGTTCGGGCATGCCGTGAAAGCTGAGCAGCAAGACTTCCGGCGTAAACGACAGTCTGCCAAGCTGGGCGGCGATGTCGCTGTGCAGCGCTTCGACATGCAGCGGATCGTCGTAATAGGGCGGCAGGGTGCGGATCGCCGGTTGCCAGCGCATGGCTTTGAGTGCGGTGCCGGCTGCATCGATTGCGCTGGCCGTCGTCGCGCCGGAATACTGCGGGTAAAGCGGGGCGATCAGGATGCGATTACAGCCGGCCTGCTTCAGCCGCGCCAACTCCGCCCCCAGCGCCGGATTGCCATAGCGCATCGCGTGCGCGACCTGTACCGCCCCAGGCCCAATGGCGCCCAGGCACACCTGCAAAGCGCGGGCCTGCGCGGCGGTGATCGCGGCGAGCGGTGAGCCGGCCTCGGTCCACACTTGCGCGTAGGCATGTGCCGATTTCTTTGGCCGCGTGTTGAGGATGATCCCGCGCAGGATCGGCTGCCAGACCAGCGGGAGGATTTCGACGACGCGGCGATCGGAGAGGAATTCCTTGAGGTAGCGTTTCACCGCCGCCGGTGTGGGCGCATCGGGGGTGCCGAGGTTGATCAGCAGCACGCCGATCTTGGCGGCGGGGATTTGCGGGTGATCCGCGGCAAGCATCATAAATCCTCCGAAAGCAGCGGCAGTTTGCGGAAGCGGAGCCCGGTTGCGGAAAACAGCGCGTTGGCGACGGCCGGGGCGACCGCCGCAACGCCGAGTTCTCCGGGGTCGGCGGGATCCGCGTCGCTGTCGATGAAATCCACCTCGATCTCCGGGCAATCGGCGAGCAGCGGCAGACCCAGCGCACCCAGCCGGCCAGTCAGCGGCAGGCCGTTGGCATAGTCCGTGCTCGACCCCAGCGCCAGGCCAAGGCCGAACACCAGCCCGCCCTCGATCTGCTGGCGGGCGATGTCGAGGTTGACGATGCGGCCGATGTCGGCGACCACGCTGAGCTTGTCGACCCGCACCCCGGTCTCGTCGCGCCGGGCGGTGGCGATCACGGCGATGCGGCCTTCCCCGATCAAATGACAGGCCAGCCCCTGCCCGCTGGCATCGACTCCCCCGCCCCAATTCGCCAGCGTCGCGGCAGCTTGCAGGCATGCGACCAAGCGCGGCTCATGGCCCAGCATGGCGATGCGGAACGACAGCGGCTCGCGCCGGCCGCGATGCGCCAACTCGTCGATGAAGCTCTCGTTGAAAAAGGCGGTGTAGCCATGGGCGTTGCCGCGCAGGCGCCCGGTCGGCAAGCCGATCGTCACCGGCACCTGGTCGATCGCCATGTCGGCGATGGCATAGGGCGGAACCGCGCCTTCCATCGCCAGCGCGTCGCTCTCGCCGGCGCTGTCGGCCATGGCGCTCCAGGCGGTCTGCCCGCCGAACAGCCGTCGGCCGAATTCCTGCGTGCTGGCTGGCATGGCGAGCCGGGCGCGCCAACCCGTGAGGTCGCCGGCGGGAGAGGTCTTGGCCGCCATCACCGCAGCAACCGGGGTGCGCGGCCAGCCGGCGAGGTGCTCTTGCCAGCGCGACCAGGTGAGTTGCACCGGCCGGCCGGTCTCGCGCGCGATCACTGCCGCCTCGATGGCGTGGTCGTGTTCAAGTCGCCGGTCGAAGCTGCCGCCCGCTGGCATCGGATAGAGAACGACGTCGCGCTCATCGACCCCGGCCGCCTCGGCAGCCGCGCGGCGGGCGGCTTCGGGCGCCTGGGCGGCGAGCCAGAGTTCCAGCTTGCCGCCAGACAGCCTGGCGGTGGCGCTGGCGGTCTCCAGCGTGGCGTGCAGAGCCGGGGCGACATCATAGCGCAGGGCGAGCGCATAGGGCCGTGCGGCCAGATTATCGCTGTCGCCGCTGGCGTAATGTGTGACCGCCTCACCGTGGCTCAGGCCTCTGTCCAGCGCCGCACCGATCTTCGTGCTTTCGGCGCGTTGCTTGATATGGAACGTCGGAGCTATGGCCGCCAAGGCCCGTTCGGCCGCCCACCAGTCACTCGCTACCGCCGCCAGCCAGTGCTTGCCTTTGACCAGCGAGATCAGCCCGGAAATGCCTTTCGCCTTGGCCGCCTCGAAGTTCGCCAACTCCGCCTCGCCGATCGGTCCGTGGCGGATCGCGGCATAAACCATGCCGGGCAGGCGGACGTCGCCGGCGAACAGGAAGCTGCCATCGACCTTGGCCGGCAAATCGAGGCGTGGGAATGCCAGCGGCGCCCCGGCGGGCGCATCGACCGGACGCTCGCGCGCCGGCACCGGGCGCAGGACCGGGGGATCGGGCGGATCAAAGCCGACCGCATCAGCCGCCAGCTCGCCAAACGACAGGCGCCGGTTGCCGTGGCGGATGAAGCCGCCCGCCGCCTCGCATTCCTCCCAGCGAACATCCCAGCGTTCCGCCGCAGCCATGGCGAGCAGCGCTCGCAGGCTTGCCGCCGCCGCGCGGGCTGGTCCTTCATAGGCAGCGAGCGATGTGCCGTCCGCAGTTGCCATGAAGCGATGGTCCTGTGCCCACCGGCGGGTGAGCGCCTCGCTGGTGCCGAGCGACGAGGCCAGCGGCATCGCCTGCTCCGCCCAGCGCGCGGCGAGCGGGAGATTGACGTAATGCGCGCTGACCGGTGCCGGTTCGACCGCGATCTGCCGCCAGTCCGCCCCCAACTCCACCGCGACGATCTGCGGGATCAGCGTGGTGATCCCCTGCCCCATTTCCAGTTGCGGCACCGCGACGGTGACGACACCGCGCTTGTCCAGCTTGATCCAGGCATCGAAGGCAATCTCATCGCGCCCGGCAGTGAGCGGCAGCGGGAATTTTCGCGGTCGCAGCAGATAGCCGAGCGCCAGCCCGCCGCCGGCAAGCGCACCGATTGCGAATTGCCTGCGAGTGACCTGCACCTAAGCTAGCCCGAACAGCACGCAAGACCCGCTCGATCGGACCAGACGAGCAGTCACTGATTGTCCAGCCAGGTTCCGACCCGCCGCGCGATCGCCGCGAAGGCTTCCGCCTGCGGGCCATCGCCGGCGGCTGGCGGATTGCCGGCGTCGCTGTCCTGACGGATCGCAAGGTGGAGCGGGATGCGACCGAGGAAGGTCTGTCCCATGACTCCCGCCGCCGCTTCCACCCCGCCATGACCGAACGGATCGCTCAGTTCGCCGCAATGCGGGCAGACATATCCCGCCATGTTCTCGACCAGGCCGATCACCGGAATCTCGGCCTGTTCGAACAGCTGGATTGCCCTGGTCGCATCCATCAGCGCCAGATCCTGCGGGGTCGAGACGATTACGGCGCCGGCCGGCTTGAATCGCTGCATCATGGTCAGCTGGACGTCGCCGGTGCCGGGCGGCAGATCGACCACCAGCAGGTCGATCCCGCTCCAATCGGCATCGATCAGCTGCGTGAGCGCTTTGCCTGCCATCGGCCCGCGCCAGGCAATTGCCCGGCCAGGCTCGATGAGATGACCCATCGACAGCACCGGAACCCCCCAGGGGCTGGGCACCGGCACCAGCTTCGCGCCGCGCGCTTCCGGCCGCTTGCCTTCATTGCCCAGCAACCGCGGAAGCGACGGCCCGTAGATATCGGCATCGACCAGGCCCACTTTGCGCCCCGCCCGCGCCAGCGCAACGGCAAGATTGGCCGACAACGTGGACTTGCCGACGCCGCCCTTGCCCGAGCCGACCGCGACAATGCGCGGACGCCCGCCGCTGCCGGCCGCCGCACCGCCGCGCTCCGCCGTCATCGCGACGCGCACCTCGGAAACACCCGGCTGGCGCGCTAAATTCTCCCTCACCGCCGCCTCCAGCCTCTCGCGCTCGATCCGGTCGAGGCCGGCGACATCGAGCACCAGCGAAGCGACACCATCGGTAATGCGCAGCGATTCCAGGCGGCTCTTCGCCAGCGGCGGCAGCGCCTCGGCAAGTCGGTCGCTGTCGCTGGACTGGCTCATTTTGGCTCCTGACGATGGTTCGCGCCCCCTAGCAGGGAAAAAGCGCGCCGGGGCACTGTTTTTGTTGCTTGCGCGTTCCTATAAGGGTGCGCATGAAAACTATAGGCGATGCGATAGCGCGCAGGGTTCTTGCCATGGCAGGCCGGCGCAGTCCCTGGGGCGGGGGAAACGAGGGCGGACCGGAAGACGGCGGCGAAAGCGGCGATGCCGATGCGCCGGGGCCGCGCGATCCTTCGCCAGGTCCGCGCAACCCGTGGCTACCTTCCGGCGATCAGCCGCCACCGCGGCGTTCGGCCAATATCGAAGACATTTTTCGCGCCGGCAAGCCGCGCATGCGGCGCAGCGGCGGCGGTGGCGGCGGTCCTGGTGGCGGATTTCCGAACATACCCCGGCGTCCCGACGGCAAGAGCTGGTTGCCGCTAATCTTTGGCGGCATTGCCATCCTGTGGCTGTTCTTCACCACCGCGCACATGATCGGCCCGAAGGAACAGGGCATCGTCACTACCTTCGGGAAATATTCGCGGACCATCGGCCCGGGTGTCTCGCTCACCCTTCCCTGGCCGATGCAGGCGGTGGACGTCACCGATGTCACCTCGATCCGGCGCGATTCGATTCCCGATGGCGAAACCGAAAAGCTGATGCTGACCAGCGACAAGAATCTGGTCGACCTCAGCTATCTGGTGCGCTGGACGATCAAGGATCTGCAGTTATACAAATTCCGGCTAGATAATCCCGATACGACCATAACCGAAGTGGCCGAGGCGGCGATGCGCGCCACGGTCGCTGAAGTGCCGCTCAACGCTGTCATCGGCGGCACCGGGCGCGGGCAGATCGAGCAGAATGTGCGCACCAGAATGCAGACGGTGCTCGATGCCTATCGCGCCGGCGTGATGATCCAGGGCGTTGAGCTTAAAAAGGCCGATCCGCCCGAAAAGGTCGTCTCCGCATTCCAGAATGTCAACGTCGCCCAGCAGCAGGCGGAGCGCTTCCAGACCGAAGCCAGGGCTTGGGCCAGCCAGATTGTTGCCATTGCCCAGGGCGAAGCGGCGGCATTCGACAAGGTCTATGGCCAGTACAAGCTGGCGCCCGACGTCACCAAACGACGCCTGTATTATGAAACAATGGAGCGGGTGCTGCGCAACAATGACAAGGTCATCGTCGAATCGAACGGCGTCACACCGTATTTGCCGCTGCAGGAACTGCGCCGCCGAGCGCCGCCTGCGGCAACGCCGACACCCCTTGTTACAACGGGAGGCCAGTGATGCTGCGGACATTGTGGCAGGATAACCGCCCGAGCATCATCGCGCTATCCGCGCTGGCGCTGGTTGCATTTTCGAGCCTGGTCGTAGTGCCCGAAACCGAGCAGGCGGTGGTGGTCCGGCTCGGCGATCCCGCGCGGGTCATCAACCGCTTCCGGCCTGACATCCCGTTCGGCGAGACCGGGGCGGGACTCAGTTGGCGGATTCCGTTCTTCGAACGGCTGGTGCGGATCGACAAGCGCATCCTGTCAGTCGACATGCAGCCGCAGGAAGTGCTGTCGACCGATCAACTGCGGCTGGTGGTCGATGCCTACGCCCGGTTCCGCATCATCGATCCGGTCAAGATGGTCCGCACCGCCGGCACCAGCGACCGGGTCGAGGAGCAGCTCCAGCCGATCCTCACCTCGGTGTTGCGTCAGGAACTCGGCAAACGCACCTTCCAGTCGCTGCTGAACGCCGACCGCGGCGCGGCGATGCTCAATATCCGCCGGAACCTCGATCGCGAGGCGCGCGAATACGGCGCGCAGGTGATCGATGTGCGGATCAAGCGCGCGGATCTTCCAGGCGGCGCACAGGAAAGCACCTTCGCCCGCATGCAGGCCACCCGCGAGCAGGAAGCTACGACGATCCGGGCCGAGGGCCAACGTAACGCACAGATCATCCGCGCCGAGGCCGAGGCGCGGGCGGCCAGCATCTATGCCACCGCGTTCAACAAGGACGCGCAGTTCTACGATTTCTACCGGGCGATGAAGAGCTATGACACGACCTTCGCCGATCCCGAGAACAAGTCGTCCAGCACCATCGTCCTTTCACCGGAAAATGACTATTTGCGGCAATTCAAGGGGCGCTGAACGGCGATTGGCGCGCGGTGTTCAATTCCGGTTAAGCCTTGGAAGCTTGAAGCAGGGCGCTTACATGAAGGCGCGGTCTCGCGCCGCATTTGAAGGAAGCTGAAGGACGTGAAGCCCGTGCGATATGCTTATGGAGTCACCGCCGCCCTGCTGCTGGGCGGAGCCGCCCTGTCCCTCACCACCGGCATTCCCGCCGGCGCTCAGGTTGCGCAGAACGATTCGCAACAGATGCAGTCGGTTGTCCCGCGTGCCGGCGCCCCGGCGAGCTTTGCCGATCTGACCCAGCAACTGCAGCCCGCCGTCATCAACATTTCCACGCGGCAGCGCGTGCGAGTGGCGAGCGCCAACCCCTTCGCCGGCACACCGTTCGAAGAGCTGTTTGGCGGCGGCGCCGGTCAGAGCCAGGGCCCGCAAACACGGGAAGCCCAGTCGCTCGGCTCCGGTTTCATCATTTCCCCTGACGGCTACGTGGTCACCAACAACCACGTCATCACCGCCGAAGGCCAAGGTGAGGTCGAATCGATCACCGTGACGATGCCCGACGGCACCGAGTACCCCGCCAAACTGATCGGTCGCGACGCCGCATCCGATCTTGCTGTGCTTAAGATCACCTCGACCAGGCCCCTCCCATTCGTCCGCTTCGGCGATTCGCGCAGCGCCCGGGTTGGCGACTGGGTGATCGCCATCGGCAATCCCTTCGGCCTTGGCGGCTCGGTCACCTCGGGCATCATCTCGGCGGTTTACCGCAACACTGGCAGCGGCTCGGCCTATGACCGCTATCTGCAAACCGATGCCTCGATCAACCGCGGCAATTCTGGCGGTCCGATGTTTGACATGAAGGGGCAGGTGATCGGCATCAACAACGCGATCTTCTCGCCGACCGGCGGGAGCGTCGGTATCGGTTTCGCCATCCCCGCAGACATCGCCGCACCGATCGTCGAACGGCTACGCGCCGGCCAAGTGATCGAGCGCGGCTATCTTGGGGTGCGTATCCAGCCGCTGAGCGAAGATCTGGCCGATTCGGTCGGCGTCCCGCACAACCGCGGTGAATTCGTCCAAACAGTCGAGCCGGGCAAGCCGGCCGCCCTCGCCGGGATCCAGTCGGGCGACGTCGTCCTCAAGGTCGCCGGGAAGGAAGTCGGCCGCGATCAGACTTTGTCCTACATCGTCGCCAATATCGCGCCTGGCGCCCGCATTCCGATCGAGTTCATTCGCGATGGCCGCCGCATGACGGTGACCGCTACGGTCGGCAAGCGTCCGAGCGAAGAGGAGCTCGCCCAGCAGACTTTCGACCCCAAGCCCAACCAGCCGGATGACCCGTTCAACACCCGCACGCCGCAGCGTGAGGGCGAAGGCCTGTCGGAGCGGGCGCTTGGCTTGTCGATGCTGCCCCTGACCCCGCAAATTGCCCGTCAGCTCGGCTTTAGCGAAGACACCAAGGGGCTGGTGATCAACGCTGTCGATCCTTCGTCCGATTCGGGCACCAAAGGGCTGCAACGCGGCGACGTCGTGCTTTCGGCCAATTACCAGACGATCACCACGGTGGCGGGACTGGAACAGGCGCTCCGTGCCGCGAAGTCCGCCAACCGGGCCGCCCTGTTGCTCCGCGTCCAGCGGCGCGGCCAGCCTGCGACCTATGTGCCGGTGCGGTTGCGCTAAAGTGGACCTTTCGCTCGAAATGAGCGGGAGCGGGCACGCAGGGCTGGGCCAATAACTCGGTAGCTCAGGCCTGCCGAACCGGCGGCAAAGCAGGGTATCTTCCTACCGCTGCTCATCCCTCGTCGCCTCGTCGAGAAACTCATCGTTGGCTGCTGCCGGCGGGTCGACCGGAATCAGGCCGCCGTTATCGTCAGGCTGCTGCCAGCCCGGCGGAGGCTCACGGCCAGGCGAGCTTGACCCCTGCTCGTCCGGCGATTGCCCCGGCTCGATCAGGTTGCCGTTTTCGTCGATGAATGAATAATTGTCCGGATCGCCGAAAATCACCTCGTCGTCCGGCTCGAGCTGCCAGTCGGGCAGCTTCAATTCCGTATCGAACTGTTCCACCGGCCGCGATGCTACCGCCACGCGCATATAGGCGGCAAACGCGCGCGCCGGGGCGGAGCCGCCCTGCAGGCCGGGCACCGCGCGGGCATCGTCGCGGCCCATCCACACGCCGGTGGTGATGCCGCTCGAGAAGCCGAGGAACCAGCCGTCCTTGTTCGAACTGGTGGTCCCGGTCTTGCCGGCAACCGGGCGCCCGATCTGCGCCGCGCGGCCGGTGCCGATGGCGACGGCGGATTGCAGCATGTCGGTGATCCCCGCCGCGTCATAGGGCGGCACCAACATCTGCGCGCGCATGGCGGGGCGGGTGTAGAGCACCTCGCCTTCGGTGGTGGTCACTTTGGAAATCCCGTAAGGCTCGATCGCGGCGCCTTTGGCGGATACTGCCGCAAAGGCGCGGGTCATGTCGATCAGCCGGACATCCGAGGTGCCCAGCACCATCGATGGCAGCGTATTGACCGGCGTGGTGATGCCGAAGCGGCGCGCCATGCTGGCAATCGTACCGAAGCCGATCTCGCTGCCCAGCTTGGCCGCAACCGTATTCTTCGAATAGGCGAAGGCCGTGCGCACATCGATCTCGCCGGCGTAAGACCCGCCCGAATTATGCGGGCTCCAGCCCTCGATCGTCACCGGCTCGTCAACCACCCGGTCGTTCGGTGTCATCCCCGATTCCAGCGCGGCGAGATAGACAAACAGCTTCCAGGCCGAGCCCGGCTGGCGCACCGCATTGGTCGCCCGGTTGTAGTTGGAGGTGACGTAGTCGGTGCCGCCGACCATCGCGAGCACCGCGCCGTCGCGGTCGAGGCTGACCAGTGCGCCCTGCGCGCCCCTGGGCACATTGCGAAAAACCGCGGCGCTCGCCGCACGCTGCATGGAGACGTCGAGCGTCGTCCACACTTCTATCGGCTGGCCCACGTCCTGCAGCAGAAAATCAAGCTGCGGCAGCGCCCAATCGGTGAAATAGCGCACCATGTTCTGCCCCTTCTGCGGGGCAATCTTCACTGCTTCAAGATCGGCCCCTGCGGCCTCCGCAGCGGTAATCGTGCCATTGGCCTGCATCACCGCGAGCACGGTCCTGGCCCGCTTGACCGCCGCCTTGGCATCGGCCGTCGGCGAAAACCGCGACGGTGCTTTTACCAGACCGGCAATGATCGCCGCTTCCGGCAAGGAAATATCGGTGCCGGGATGTCCGAAGAATTTTCGCGCCGCCGAATCGACACCGTATGCCCCGCCGCCGAAATAGACCTTGTTGAGATAGAGCTCGAGGATCTGATCCTTCGAGAATTTCCATTCCAGCGCCAACGCCAGCACGGCCTCGCGGAGTTTGCGGGCGAAGGTGCGATTGTTATTGAGGAACACTGTGCGGGCGAGCTGCTGGGTGATCGTCGAGGCGCCCTGCCGCCAGCGGCCATCGCTGGCCCTCACCAACACGGCGCGGGCGATGCCGAGTGGATCGATGCCGATATGCGAACGGAAGCGCCGGTCCTCGACCGAGACCATCGCGGCTTTCATCACTTGCGGTATGCTCTCGTAATTCAGCCAGCGTCCGTAGCTTGGCCCCAGACTGACCAGCTCCGTGCCATCGCGCGCGCGCACGACGACCATCTGTTCGCCGATCTGGCTGCTCCTGAGCTGGCCGAAGCTGGGGAGCGACTGCGCGGTGATGCCGACAGCAATGATCACGAGCATCAGCCCGAGCAAGCCAATTGCCACGGCCCAGATCATTAAGCGACCAAACCAGCCGCGCGGTTTGGCCGCTTGGCGCTTCGGGGGCGGCGGGGGCGGACGATGTTGAACTGGTCGGCGCAGGTTATCGTTGCGTGCCATCAGGCCTCAAAATCCCCCGCCGGACGCGCGGTGCCCACTAAATCACCCGCGATCTGCATCGCCGCCGCCTAACACAGGCTTAACAGTCAGGGCAAAAGCCAAGCGCTCATCCTCCCCGGATTCGCGCTGCGCCGAGCAATTCTATGGCTTCGGCTTGAAATCCAGCGACGCGCTGTTGATGCAATAGCGCAGGCCATTGTCGCCAGGACCATCCGGGAACACATGTCCCAGGTGACCTTCGCATTTGGCGCAGCGCACTTCGGTGCGAACCATGCCATGCGCTGCGTCGCGCAGTTCCTCCACCGCATCATTGGCAACGGGCGCGGTGTAGCTCGGCCAGCCGGAACCGGAATTATACTTGGTCTGCGAGCTGAAGAGCGGTGCGCCGCAGCCGGCGCAGAAATATTCGCCCTCAGCCTTGTTGCCGTCATACTTGCCCGTGAACGCGCGCTCGGTGCCGGCATGGCGCAGAATCTGGTATTGCTCGGGGCTGAGCCGCTGGCGCCATTGTTCGTCGCTGAGGGTAAGTTTGTCGGTCATCGGCTTCTCCTTTGCTGTGGAGATATGGGGTCACGCCATGGGCTCGACAATAAGCACGACGCCGTCATGGCCGGTAATCCGCATCTTGGTGCCCAGCTCCGCTGCCGGCCCCTTGGCGAGCCATTCGCTGTCGCCTTGCTTGACCCGGCCAGTGCTGCCAGGGGTAATCGCCTCGGTCACTACCGCCGTCTCGCCGATCAGCCGCGCGCCGCGATCGTTCATCAGCGGGTCGGCGGCGTCGATTGGGTTGCTGCGCAGATAGCGCCGCCCGGTGAAAACCGAGACGATCGCCAGGACGGCGAAGATGACGATCTGCAGCGGCAGCCCGATCGGCAGCAGCCAGGTGAGCAGACCGGTGATGATCGCGGCCCCCGACAGCCAGATGAGGAAGACACCCGGAACCGCCATCTCGGCTGCCGCCAGCAACAGCCCGATGGCCAGCCAGCCGTAATGCGATCCAAACCCGTTCCAGTCCATCATGGCTGCCCTCTTCCGCCGCCAACAGGCCCGGAAACCGCCTCGCGCACCAGCTCGCCGATGCCGCCGAGCGAGCCGATCAGCTGGGTCGCCTCGACCGGGAACAGGATGGTCTTGGCGTTGGGGGAATTGGCGAAGGCGGCCACAGCCTCGGTATATTTCTGCGCAATGAAGTAGTTGAGCGCCTGCGTGCCCGAGGTGGCAATCGCTTCGGAAACCACTTTTGTCGCGCGTGCTTCGGCTTCCGCCGACCTCTCGCGCGCCTCGGCATCGCGGAACGCGGCTTCCTTACGGCCCTCGGCGGACAAGATCGCCCCCTGCTTTTCGCCCTCGGCCCGCAGGATTTCCGCCTGCCGGAAGCCCTCGGCTTCGAGGATGTTGGCACGCTTTTCGCGCTCCGCTTTCATTTGGCGGGCCATGGCGTTGGAGATATCAGCGGGCGGGCGGATGTCCTTGATCTCGATACGCGTGATCTTCACGCCCCATGGCGAGGTCGCGTGATCGATCACGTGGAGCAGCTTGGCGTTGATCTCGTCGCGTTTGGACAGCGTTTCGTCGAGGTCCATCGAGCCCATCACCGTGCGCAGGTTGGTCGTGGTCAGCTGCATGATCGCGACGTAGAGGTTTGCAACCTCATAAGCCGCCTTGCCGGCATCGAGCACCTGGAAGAAGACGATCGCATCGACCCCGACCATGGCGTTGTCGCGGGTGATAATCTCCTGACCCGGAATGTCCAGCACCTGCTCCATGACATTGACCTTGTGGCCGACGCGGTCGATGAACGGAATAATGACATGCAGGCCCGGCTGCGCCGCCAGCGTATATTTTCCGAGCCGCTCGATGGTGTAGACAAAGCCCTGCCGGACGACGCGCACGCCCATCATCAGGAAAATGACCACCACGACGACCAGCGAAATCAGAAACTCGCCCATTGAATTGCCCCCTATCTCCGGCCGCCATGGTAACGTGCGGGAGGCAGGGAGCAAGCGAAAGCGGTCTGCCCGCTGGAGCAACAACGCTCAATCTCCTGCGAAGTTCAGCTCCAGATTGATGTTGTCCGGATCAGACAGAAATATTTGCCGCAGGTTACCGATCTGGCGGTCGTTGACGCTGTAGTCGATGCCCAGCTCCTCGAGGCGCAGCCTGGTTTCCGCGAAACCCACACAGGTGAGCGAGACATGGTCGATCGGTCCCGTCGCGCCCGAAAATATTCGTTCATGCCGCTTTGGATTGAACGCCTGCACATGGAAAATCGGCTGACCCTGATGGTCGACGATCCACCGGCCGTCGAAGTCGGGGATGACCATCGGGAACGGCTGCGCCTCCAGGCCGAGCACCGACTCGTAGAATTCGACCGTTTTTGCCAGATTGGCCGCAACGATATTGACGTGGTTCAAGCCATTGACTTGCATCGTTTATCTCCACAGCGACGGGCAGCAGGCTAGCTTCTGAACACCACCGTCCTGCTTCCATTCAGGAGCACCCGGTCTTCCAGATGCAGCCGCACCGCTTCCGCCAGCACGCGCCGTTCAATATCGCGCCCCTTGCGGACCAGATCCTCCGGCGAGTCGGCGTGGGTGATCGCTTCGACATCCTGATGGATAATCGGGCCCTCGTCGAGGTTTGTCGTAACATAATGCGCCGTCGCCCCGATCATCTTGACCCCCCGGGCATGCGCCTGATGATAGGGCTTGGCGCCTTTGAAGCCGGGCAGGAAGCTGTGATGGATATTGATGCAGCGGCCCGACAGATGCGCCGCCATCTTGTCCGAGAGAATCTGCATGTAGCGTGCCAGAACCACGAGTTCGGCCCCGGTCTGCTTGATCAGCGTGCGGATTTGGGATTCCTGATCGGGTTTGGTGTCCCCGATCACCGGCAGATAGTGAAACGGAATGTCACCAATCATCGAATGGCTGAGCACTTCGCGCGGGTGGTTGCAGACGATGCCGACGACATCCATCGCCAGCTCCCCGGTGCGCACCCGGTAAAGCAGGTCGCCCAGGCAATGGTCGAATTTCGAGACCAGCAGCAACACCTTGCGCGGGCGGTCCCGGCTCCGCAGGCTCCAGCGCATGCCGTATTCCGCCGCCAGCGCGGTAAAGCCCGCGCGGATCGCCTCCGGGTCGGCCGGGCCGGGATCGAAAGCGACGCGCATGAAGAACTCGCCGTCCTCGACGTCGTTGAACTGCTGAGCCTCGATAATATTGCCGCCCTTGTCGAACAGATAGCCGGTCACCCGCGCGGTAATGCCGGGCCGGTCGCGGCAGGACAGCGTCAGAATCTGGACATCGGCCATTTGGACTATCTTTTCGCCAGCGCCGCTTCGCATTCTTCTAGCAGCGCTGCGATGATAACCGCGACAGGTTCCTCTTTGGTCACCATGCCGACCGATTGCCCGGCCATCAGCGAGCCGGCCTCGACATCGCCGTCGATCACCGCGCGGCGCAGTGCGCCCGCCCAGAAATGCTCGATCAAGAGCTGCGCCTCGCCCATATCGATGCCGCCCGCGTCGAGCAGCCTGGCGACTTCGACCTGCTTGGCGGTGAATTCCGCCGACCCTTTGTTTCTCAGCGCACGCACCGGGATCACCGGCAGACGCGGATCGACCTGCACCGAGGCCACCGCATCGCGCGCCGAGGCGCGGAAAAACGCCTTCTTGAAAGCGGGATGGGCAATCGACTCGCTCGCGCAGGCAAAGCGCGTGCCGAGCTGGACCCCGCAGGCACCCATTTCGAGATAGGATGCAATTGCCTCGCCCCGGCCGATGCCGCCGGCGACGAATACCAGATTGTCCTGCGCCAGTTCGGGCAGAATTTCCTGCGCCAGCACCGAGGTCGAAACCGGCCCGATATGACCGCCCGCCTCCATCCCCTCGATCACCAGCGCATCCGCGCCCGAACGCAGCAGCTTCTTGCCCAGCGCCAGCGTCGGCGCGAAGCAGATCACTTTCGCGCCGGTCTCCTTGATCGCCTCGACGCTGCCCTTGGGCGGGATCCCGCCGGCCAGCACGACATGGCCGACCTCATGGGCAGTGCAGACCGCGATCAGGTCGAACAGCATCGGGTGCATGGTGATCAGGTTGACGCCGAACGGCTTGGTCGCCAGCGCCTTGGTTCCGGTGATTTCGGCATCGAGCAGCGCGGGCGTCATCGCCCCGCAGGCGATTACCCCGAAACCGCCGGCATTGCTGATCGCCGCGACAAGACCCCGCTCCGACACCCACGACATCGCGCCGCACAGGATCGCGTGTTCGCTGCCGAGGAAATCGGCGCCGCGCTGCATTAGGGCGGCGGAGAGGGGAAATGAATTCATAAACATCCTTCCCCCCTCCCCTTCAGGGGAGGGGCAGTGAGACTTGGTTCGGCGCAACCGGACCTAGTCGCAGCGGGGTGGGAGTACTCCCCACGCGCCGCGCCAGAACGACAGACCCCACCCCAACCCCTCCCCTGAAGGGGAGGGGCGTAACTAGTCAAGCAGCCTCATCCGCCGCATCCAGCCCATAGGCGGTATGCAGCACCCGCACGGCCAGTTCGGTCTCATCCTCGTCGATCAGCACGCTCACAATGATCTCCGAAGTCGAGATAGACTGAATGTATAAACCCCGGACGGCCAGTGCCTAGAAAATCGTCTCGGCGACGCATGCAT
>JANMCD010000047.1:0-1707 GCA_031360905.1 Novosphingobium sp. | reverse complement strand
GTGGGATATCATCAGTCGCCGCTCCACACTGGCAGGTCGAGCACCACTCGGGCACCCGATCGGCCGTCGCCGCGTTCGCTATCCGTGAGCGTGCCGTCGTGCGCGTGTACGATGGTGCGGGCGATCGCCAGGCCGAGGCCGCTGTGATTGCCGAAATCTTCGCTCGCGGGACGCAGCGAATGGAAACGCTCGAATACTTTTTCGCGCTCCTCGGCCGGTATCCCTGGGCCTTCGTCGGTGATGCCGATGCCGATATGTCTGTTGTCGCGCGAAAGTTCTACGGCGATCACGCCGCCTGCCGGCGAAAATGACACGGCATTGTCCAGCAGGTTCTCCAGCACCCGCTCTAGCCTGGGCGCATCGCCGGGCACCAGCCAGGGACCGTGGGTAATGCGCGTCACCTCCAACGCGCAGGCACTGTCGACACCCCGCTGACGGCGGGCGTCGACCAAGGCTTCGACCAGCGCGACGATATCGACCGGCTCGAATGTGGTCCGGCTGAGCTCGGCATCGATGCGGCTGGCGTCGGCGATCTCGGTCACCAGCCGGTCGATTCGCTGCACATCATGCGCGGCGATCACGGCGAGCTGGCGGCGCAGGCCAGGCTCTTCGACCCGTTCGAGCGATTCAAGCGCACTACGCAGCGAGGCGAGTGGATTCTTGACCTCATGCGCAACATCGGCGGCGAAACTTTCCACGGCGTCGATCCGCTGGCGTAGCGCCGCCGTCATGTCGGAAATGGCGCGGGCGAGCAGGCCGATCTCATCGCGCCGGTCGGGCAGGCGGGGAACAATCACCTCGCGCTCGCGCCCTAACCGCACCCGCACCGCGGCGCGCACCAGCATGCGCAGCGGCTGGACGATCGTGCGCGCCAGAAACAGCGATAGCAGGATGGAAATGCTGAGCGCGGCGCCAACGATGATCGCCAGCGTCTGGCGGGCGTTGCGGACATTCTGCGTGATATCGGGGGCATTTCGGGTGGTCAGCAGCACCCGGCCGAAGGTATCGACCGGGGCCGCGGCGGTGATCACCGGCGTCCGGTCGGGCGCCAGGCGCTGGCGGATCGCCGTGGCCATGGCTTCCCGGGCTTCCTGGACTTCCGGCCAGGAGGTGGCGGTGTTGCCGGTCGATTCCTGGTAGTCGGGCACGGGCGGTGTGCCGAGGAGGAAGTCCATGCCGCGGTCAAGCATGCGCGCAGTGTTCTGATACCAGGGTTCGGTCGCCGGATCGACAAAGGTGAACGAAGGCTCGGCCAGCTGGAAACTGTCAGCGATCAGATCACCGTCCTTGTCATACAGTCGCAGCCGCAGCTTCTGGTTGGAGCCGATCCGCATCATCAAAGCCCGGCGCTGGGAGCGGTTGGTCAGGGCGAGGGCGTCGGCGGCGACTTCGGCTTGCGCGCGGGCGAGCAGATACCGCTCGGCGAGCAGGCGGTTGCGATAGCTGTCCAGATAGAACAGGCTGCCCGCGAGCAGGCCGAGCGCAATCACATTCACCGCGAGGATCCGGGAGGTGAGTGAAACGCCCAGGCTCCAACGCAGGCGGGCCAGCCGGCCAGGGCGCGACCGGTTAGCCATCGGTGAATGAATAGCCGGCGCCATAAAGCGTATCGATCGCCGCGAAGCCGGGATCGGCCGCGCGGAATTTTCGCCGCAACCGTTTGATATGGCTATCGATCGTGCGGTCATCGACGAAGATATCGTCGCT
>JANMCD010000011.1:0-1728 GCA_031360905.1 Novosphingobium sp. | reverse complement strand
GCGCAAGCGCAGCCGGCTGACCGATCTCGTCACCCCGCTCAAGCCGCTGGAAGCCATGGCGCAGGACAAACTCGTGGCTGCATCCGATGTCGGCGGTCACCGCGAACTGATTGCCGATGGCGTGACGGGAACGCTGTTCGCACCGGACGATCCCTTGGCCTGCGCGAAGGCCCTGTCAGGCCTACTGGATACGCACGCTGTATGGGAAAACCGGCGCGCAACGGCGCGCATCTATGTCGAATCCCGGCATGACTGGGCAAACAACGTGCGGCGTTATCAGGACGTTTACCAACAGGTGCTAAATTCGCAGACCATCCGCAAGCCGCGGGCCGCACAATCAGGTTGAGCGGCTCGCGGAGAGATCGCAAAGGGGTAGCGAATCTTGGCACAGCCGAACCACAAGCAGGCCCGCAGCAGCCCGCCAGCCAGCACACATCCGCTATTTCCGGCATTGGTAACGGCGTGGTTCGCCGCGCTGCTGGGGCTGGGTAGTCTGGCGGTCGAGCCGTCGCTGATAGACGCGCAGATCCTGGCGAGCCGGCTCGATACACTGGTTCCCTTTGCCACTCCGCCGCTCAGCATGACCGGGCGGATTGTGCTGGCACTGCTGTTTGCCGCAATCGGCGCGATTGTCGGAGCGGGCGTCGCCCGCCTCGTTGCCCCCCGCAAACGCGATGCGGACGAAGGCCACACCGTTGCGGCGCCGGACGAGACCGATCCTCACGCTCTGGCGCTGTATGGTTTCGAGCTTGCCGAACAGGAAGCGCCAGCCGGTGCCAGCGATCTTGCGCTCGAGCAATTTGATGAGCCGGTTCCGGCTACCGAAGCGGCCGACATTCCCCAGGTGATTACCGAGCCCGAAGCAGAACCGGCCACGCAGCCCCTCGCCTCCATTCCAATCCGCCAGCCGGCGAAGCTCCCGGAAGGCAGCGGCGCCCAGCGCATTGCCTCCGGCGATCTCGGCGATCTTTCCCCGGTCGAAATGCTGGAACGGCTGGCCTTGTCCATACAGCAGCGGGAACGGAGCGGGCTGGCAGCGCCATCGGTCACCGTGACTTATGCGCCGCAGATTGTGCCCGAAACGCCAGCTTCCGCTTCTCAGCCCTTGGCGGCGCTGACCCCGATGGCGCAATATGCCGTGGGGGACGTGGATGCCGATGAAGACGAGGAATACGAAGCCGAGAACGATGTTTGCGAAGAAGTCTACAGTTCCTTGCTTCGCGCCAGCCGCCCTGCCGATCCCGGGTTGCGACCGGCGACCGGTGCCTATGCCGAGAATGCCGGGCATAGCGACGGCGAAGCGCCCGGGTCCGATCCTGAAATCGAACCTGCGCCCGGTGGCCGCCTGGCAAAGCTGCAACGCCTGAGCCGCGACGGCTAGGTTTCGGGCGGAAAACGAGCCGCAGGCCAGATTTCCGCCGCCGTTTTAACCGGCGCTAACGAGCCGCCGCGCTCCGCAGTTGCAAAAATCTCTCCCTGAGGTCATGGGGACCATTCGCGTAAATTTCGCCGCATTCGCGGTGGGGTGAGTCGCGTTTGAGGGCCGGGAAGCCGCACCGGCGGTATTCCGCACAACGACGACAGGACGGATTTATCGATGGGATTTCCGGAGACCCAGGGCCTCTACGATGCACGCAACGAGCATGACGCCTGCGGTATGGGCTTTGTTGCCCATATCAAGGGCAGCAAAAGCCACGCGATTGTCGGCCAGGCGCTGGAGATTCTGAA
>JANMCD010000002.1:0-1855 GCA_031360905.1 Novosphingobium sp. | reverse complement strand
CGCGGCGTCTGGGTGCGGACAGCCATGCTGTCTGTAACGGGCGTGGTGCAGCTCGCTGGCGTGCCTTTCATCCCGTCGATCTCGACCAGGCACAGCCGGCAAGAGCCGAACGCGGCGATATTGTCGCTGGCGCAAAGTTTCGGGATCGCGGCACCCGCCAGCGCCGCGGCTCGCATTACCGATGTACCGGCGGGCACTGTTACCGCGCGCCCGTCAATCGTCAGCGTGACTGCCGTGGCTGACAGGACTGCGGGGGTTCCGAAATCCGCCTGCGGCTCATAGCCCATGGCGCTTCTCCAGTTCGGCCAGATCGGCCGGCGTGTTGATATTAGCAGCTTCCGCCGAAGATTTCACCGCTCTTGCGCCAAGCGCCTCGGCGAACTGGAGCATCGAATGCCGACCACTGCCGGTAAGGATCGCCTCGATCGCCTCCAGCGCAGTTGCCGGCCACAGCCCGATCACCGGCTGCTCGGCGAGGTAGGCCGGTGCGGGCGCGAGCAGCTCAGGCAGGCCCTCGGGGAGCAGTGCGGAATCGACGCCGCAGGTCAGCACCGCGTCATAGCCTTCGTCGCGGGCAAGATGCAGCGCTGCGGCAATCCCGGCGAGCGGGCCCATGCCGGGACGCGGCCAGTCCGGCAAGGTCGGCGCGGGCGCGGTCTCACGGCCCACGACGACGACATATTCGCACCACCCCGACAGCGCATCCACCGCGCGGGCGATCAGCGTGCGGCCAGCCAGTTCGGCCAGCGCCTTGTCGCTGCCAAAGCGAGTGGACAGGCCCCCGGCGAGAACTGCGCCGAGGATCATGGCTTGGCTCCAGCGTTGTGCTTGGCCTTCGACGAGCTCAGGCTGAGCGGGGCTTGGGCATACCCCCAAACCACAACCAAACCCCGCTCATGCTGAGCTTGTCGAAGCACACGCGCAAACCTCACGAAAAATCCTCCGGCCAATGTTTCAGCGCACTCAGCACCGGAAACGGCGTGAACCCACCCAGCGCGCAAAGCGAGCCGAATTTCAGTGTCTCGCACAAGTCTTCGAGCAAGGCCACGTCGTCCTCGCGCGACCTTCCCGCTTTGGGCGCATTGTGCATCTGCGGGAGTTTTTCGACTCTGTCCGCTGCGCGCGCGCTGGACCGTATGCGGTCAATCAACTCCACCCCGCGGACCGAGCCGATCCGGCACGGCGTGCACTTGCCGCAGCTTTCGGCCGCGCAGAACTTCATGGCAAAACGCGCCATGTGACCCATGTCCGCCGTATCGTCGAATACCACCACCCCGCCATGGCCGATCAGCGCATCGGCAGCGGCATAGGCTTCATAGTCGAACGGCAGGTCGAACTGGTCAGGATGGATATAGGCCCCAAGCGGCCCGCCGACCTGCACCGCTTTGACCGGGCGGCCGGAACCACTGCCGCCGCCGATATCGTAGACCAGCTCGCGCAATGTAATCCCGAAGCCGGTCTCGAACAGCCCGCCGTGCTTGATGTTCCCGGCCAGCTGGATTGGCATCGTGCCCTTTGAGCGGTCCACGCCAAGGCCCTCGTAATGCGCCGCACCGCCCTCCGAGAGGATATGCGGCACGGCGGCCAGCGTCAGCACATTGCTGACCAGCGTGGGGCAGCCGAACAGGCCGGAAATCGCCGGCACCGGCGGTTTGGCCCGGACCTCGCCGCGCTTGCCTTCAAGCGAATTGAGCAGCGAAGTTTCCTCGCCGCAGATATAGGCCCCGGCCCCCACGCGGACCTCGATCCGGAAGGGAGAAATGCGGCTCTTGGTCAAAGCTAAAGCCGAGTTGAGCTTTTCTATAGCGTGGGGATATTCGCTACGGATGTAGATGTAGCCCTGCCCCGCCCCCAC
>JANMCD010000352.1:0-8100 GCA_031360905.1 Novosphingobium sp. | reverse complement strand
TTCAGACAGACCCTGGTTATAGGCCGGGCTGCCCGAGCGGTCGGTGTAACCGGCAACCATCACCGGAACCCGGTCGCAGCTGCCATAGGCCCCAACGGCGCTTTCCAGAATGGTCGCAGCTTCCGCCGTGATGTCCGACCGGTCCCAGTCAAAGAACACGATGTACGGTCCCTTGTTGCAGACCGACGCAACAGGCGGCGGCGGGGGCGGCGGGGGAGGAGGCGGCGGGGGCGGAGGCGGAGGCGGAGGCAGAACTTCCTCAACCCTGCCGCCAAAATTAAAAGCGATGGTTCCCAGCAAACTGTGGGAACGCCAGTTGGCCCTAACCGGATCGCCGGACGTATCGAAAAAGCGCGTTTTGTGGACATTGAAAAAGCGGTAGCGCAGGCCGACGTCGATATTGTCGGTGACGGGCACCCGGACACCGGCTAACACCTGCCAGGCGAAGCGGCTATCAACGTCATCGATCAAGCCGGGCGACTGGAACTTCACCCGACCGACGCCGACACCACCGCCGACAAATCCTTGCATTCCATCATCCGGGCCGAAATCAGCTAGCCCATTCAGCATGAAGCTGAGAACCCTGCTTCTCCCGCTAACATCAAATGTGGTAGTGTTAGTTGTGACGGTCTCGGCATTGGCCCGGCGATAGCTTGCTTCCGCCTCTACGCGGAATGGTCCAAAATCATAGCCGACAACTCCTCCGCCATCATAACCCCATTTGGAATCGAGGGTTGCTGCGTTGTCAATCGCGCCAATATCAAAATCGATGTCCTCGACGAGCATTGGCCCCAATTGGCCTTCCACATACAGAGCGCCCTCGCGGGCATAGGCAGGTGCAGCAAGGACGGACGATGCCAACGCTAAGCTAATGATCGGATACCGCATGATATTTTGATCCCCAATAGTTGTAACCCTGGGTTCGCACCACAAGAACGAGCCGGTTGGTGGTAGTGCGATGCCGCACATGCAACAATCACTCGGCCTGTTGGTTCCCACCACTGCAAATAATTGCCCATGCCGTTTCAATTTAAGACAGGCGAATTTCAACTGGCCGGGTATACTCCTGCGACCCGCAAAGTGGCGATCAGGCTGGCAATTGCCGCCCGTGCCTCTGTGTCAATCGTTGAGCCACCGCTCGGGACGACCGGGGCAGACGGCGCCTGCCAACTGCCGAAGTAATGTTTCTCCTGTCCGCTTGACCGGTCGAGCACGCGCATGCCGTCGCGCGGTGCGATGAACAGCCAGACGCCCGCCTGGCGGCAGGCGAACTTGCCAGCCTGACCGGCCCAGTCGCCGCTGGGCGATGTGCCGACCAGCCAGTTGGCGCCATTGGCCGGCAATGCCGGCGGGGCGGCGGCGGTGCCTTCTATAGCGCAGTGCAGCAATGCGTCGGTCAGGGCGTGGGCTTCGTTGACGAATGCCTCTTTCTGCGCCTGCCCGGCAAACAGCAACGGAAGGTTAAAGCGCGGGCTGGTGCTGTCGAAGGTCAGGGGATCGCTCATGGGTAGCTCCAGTTTGCGGGATTAAGGGAGGTGCATTAGCACCAGGTGATCGGACAAGCCGTAAGTGCCCCGCTGGCGAACGCGGAATGCCTCACCGGGCAGATTTGCCGCGAGTTCCGCCCGGCGCGCTGCTCCGATATTCACGTGCGGCTCGGGGACATCCCAGATTGCCGCTGGCGCATTGAGCGGACCGTAGGTGACAAAATAGGCCTCGGCCTGTTCATGAAGGGGGGCATCGACTCCGTCCGGCCAAGCCCACGCGCCCCGCGAGCGCCTCGTCCAGTCCATTTCTAGCGAACCGTCGGCAAGCGTGGTCGCCCGCGGATGGACTGGCGACAGGGGGCGGCGGGTAATGCCGCACAAGGCGATCGGTGACGGGACGGGCGTCGCATCGCCAAGTCCCACGGTGACGATCAGCGTTCCGGCGGCCGCACCGACCAGCGCCGGATCGAGCGCAAGCGGTTTGCCATCAAGCAGAATGAAGCGCTCACCGGCCAAGTGGCTGCCGATGGCCGCTTCGGTCCCGCCGCGACCGCGCAGCAACGCCTCCAGCCGGAACCGGCGATTGCCCAGGGGCACGGCGCGGGCGAACTGGATAAGCTCATTGCCGAGCAGCGCGCGGTTGGTGCCCATGGCGAGGTTTCGGGTGGTTGCGCCGGTCAGCGCCATGTCGTTGCCGATCAGCTCGACAATGACCGTGGCCGTGCGGTCGATCAGAAGCGGACTGCCGGCCGCAAGGACATTCACCGCCGCCCCCAGGATGCTGCGGTTTCGCCCGCTCGGACCCAGTGGAAGCAGTTGGCCATCGCCACGATCGGCATAAAGTGCTGCCCCGCTCCAACTGATGCCCGCCGACGAGGCTCCGGCATACGTCGCCGAGGCATCGGCGGACCCGTTGCCATCCCAAGGCAATTCGAATGCTGCCAAAACTGTCGGTGAAGCAATCGCATCGACTGGCGGGTTGGCCCGGCCCGGATCGGCGGGGAGCGCGGGTGCCGTGATGACCGTCTCGGTAGTGGTCGGCGCCATGCGGATCAGGGTAAGTTCCACGCCTGTGTCGCGCCATTCCCAGTCGCTTACCCGCCAGCGCCCGGCCTGTCCCGGCACGGTGACGATCGCGCCCGGCCCGACCGTAGGATCGAGATCGGTCGTGCGCCATGCCAGGGTCTCGCGCGCCCAGCCGGCGCGCTGTGCCGTGCGCTCGGCCAGCACTCGCGCGTTGGCTGCGGTCAGAGCCGCAGGCAGCTCGATCGTGCGCGGCTGGCCCGGCCCCGGTCGCCCGGTGGCCCGTTGCAAGCCTGGCTGAAAATCGCGCTCGATATCGTAATATCGCAGGACTTCGGGTGGGCTGACCGATAGCGGCTCACGCTTGCAGGCAAAGCCGGAGCGCGCGCCGAAATCGCCATCGCTGACCGAGATCGCCGCCTCGGGCAAGGCGATGGGCGCGCTCTGCTGGCCTCCCCGGGCGAAGCTGAGCACTTCGCCGCCCGCATCGCAGTCGATGGCAAACATCGGCGATAGCTGCGTCAGAGCCTCGTTTACCGGTCCTTCGCAGGAAAACCCGTCGATGCCGTCCAGCGGCAAAGGTGCTAGGGCTTCCTCGATTACCCCGTCGAGAATGGTCTGAACGGTCAGGACACCAGTGTCGGCATAGACCTCGAACGTCAGCGAAGGGATGCGGTTGAAGAAATCGCCGAGGTCGAGATCTTCGAATACTGCGTAGGCGAGTCCGCGATAGGCCGGGCAGCGGCTGGCGCCCTCGACTTGGCTGATCAGCGGGTCGGGCGCCTGATCGTACTGGCCGGTATAAAGCCGGAACATACCGTTTGACTTGAGGTCACCCGCCGCGCCGCGCAGCAGATTGCCGTCCGCCCAGATGCGGCCGACCGACTGGATCGGCCGGCTCGCCAGTGCCACCGCGAACGAAGCGGTGTAGCTATAGGTATTGACCGAGGGCCGGCCCTTGCCGCCGCCTTGGGACTGCTGGTGTTCGACCAGATCGGTCGCCCAGATCACCGAACCCGGCACGCGCATTCGCCCGAAATGGCGGGGAAGTGCGGTGCCGTAGCTCGATGCGGTGACCGCCAGTTCCTTCAGGCGGGGCCCTTCGCGGCTGCCGCTGCCAAGGATCGCCCCATCGATCTGACGCCCCGCCAGCGCGCCGATCGCGCCGCCCAGCGGACCGCCGATCAGCGTTCCGATCGCGCTGAATACCAAAGTCGCCATGGCTGTTTCCTCAGGTTTTTGCTGCGAGCCGCCAATGCTGGATCACATGCCATGCGATCGGCAGGCACGAGCGTACAACGCGTTTCAGCCCGGCGTGGGCGTGGACAAATTCGCCGCCGCCGACCGCAACAGCCAAGTGGAACTGGCACGGCCCGATGCGAACCAGCACGACATCGCCTGGCAATGCCCTGCCGGTGCAAAGCGCGAGGCCAGCCGCGCTGGCCGCTTCGCCAAGCTCGGGGAGTGCCCGCATTCGCAGGGTATAAAAATTTGGCAGCTCGGCCGGCCGGCCGCACGCTGCCAGCGCCGCGGCAAGCACGCCGATGCAATCCAGTCCGGTCGCGGGATTGCGGCCGTGGAGGCGAAAGGGCGTTCCAACCAGCGTTTCCACTGCCGAGGCCAGACCTGCGCCGCTCATGCTGGCGGCGGCGGATAGCGGTAAATCTGGTCGTTGCCGGGCAAAAACGGCTCACCCTGAAAATTTACCGCATTGGCAAAGCGGGTGGCGCAGGTATCGAGCCGGTGATCGCAGCCCTCGCGCACCAGGGCGCGGTGGCCGGGAGCCAGCGCTGCGCTAAGTGGTTCGTCGAGCACCAGCCCCGCCGCGCCCGCCGCTGCCAGGATGGCCATGGTCCTACCGGCATGGGGTCCGTCGAGCCAGCGCAGCGTGCCCCGCGCCAAATTCGCCGCCGTAGCAACGCTGTCGGTGGTGACGCTGTTGGCGGTGAGATCGAAACCGGTCAGCACGGCCTCATGCGTAAAGCGGACCGCAGGCAGCGTGCAGCCCGGCCCGCAGAACCGGGCGCGGCAGCTGGGGCTGGTGCGGGGGACCGGATCGCGGGCCAGTTCGGCTTTGCGCGATTCGAGTTCGGCGGTGAACTTGCCGGATTCTTCCATCACGCTGCCGATTGTGCCGCGATAAAGCAGCTGGCGCTCGCCCGACTCCCAGTCGGCCAGTCCGATCAGCACGCGGGCCCCGTCGAATTTGCGGGCGGACAGGTCGGCAGTGGAAATCGAATCGTGGCTCAGCGCCCCTTCGACCTCGGCGCTGTCTGGCTCAAAACCGGCCGATCGACGGATCGAGGAAGGAACCATGCCGGGCGTCGCGCTATGCAGCACGCCGTCGAACCAGAGGTCGTGGTCGTGGGTGGTGAAGCCGAGCGTCACCCCGTCCCGGCGCAAGACCCGCCAATAGGCCGCGGTGGTTTCGAGCGACCCGGAGAACCAGACCCGGCTCATGGTGCCTCGCGGATTTCGACGACCGGCACGCTGGGCGCTTCGCCGGCGGCAAAGGCCGCCCCGGCGACTTCGAGCCGGTCATCGGCAAAGCGCACCGGCACGTCGAACAGAAAACCGGCGCGCACTGCGGCACCGCTGGCGGGCGGCGTTGCGAAGCTGATCAAACCGGCGGCTGCGAGCGTCCAGCCGGTCAGTATCGGCGTGCCCCCGACACTGACCAACACGGTGCCACTGCGCGGCCGGGTGATGCGCCGCTGCTGGACCGCGTTGCCCTCTCCGTAATTCTTGACCAGTGGGAAATCCGTGCGGATACCGTCGCCGGTGCCGAGCAGTTGGTCGGTTGCCACTGGAGTGCCAGTCATGACGTTCGAGCTGTAATCGGAAGGATCCCGCAGACGAAAGCCGCGCGCCGCGCCGCGCCTGGCGCGGAAGAAGGCGATCAGCACGCCCAGTTCGGCCTCCGAGCGAATGCCCGGTCCGACATCGAAGCGCAGCCGCGCATTCGACCACAGGCTGTTGCGCCGCTCAAAGCCCGATGCGGTGACCGAGACGCTGGTCGAGAATTCCGGGGTGATTGCCGCGTCACGGCCCAGCGCCAGCGGATAAGGTAAATCGTCGAAGGCCTGCATGGTGTCGATGTCCTGCGGTTTGGGAAGCCGGACGTAGCCGTCGCGGACGACCTGGGGCATGGCCCAGATGATGATCTCGTGGGGATTGCGCGCTCTTGCTTCGTCGATCCCGGCGTCGATCCGCCGCCACAGATCACGCTGTTCGGGCAGCAGGACGAAGCCGGCCAGATAGTCCTGCTCCGACGCCGGATAGCCAAGCCGGTCGTTGACCGTGGTATAAGCGGCGCGGCGATAGGCGTCCGCCCCGGAGGTCAGCCAGTCGTAATCCTCCAGCTGCAACCGGTCGAACGCCGGGTAAGCCCAGCCCGTTGGCAGATTGGCCCGCCGAGCCTCGGGCATGTCGGGTGCGAGCAGGGTCGGCGGGAAAACCAGCAGCAGCGCTTCGGCCGATTGCGGCGCGGCGGCGGTGCGAACCGCCTGCACCAACGCCGCAGTCGACACCGCTAACAAGGTTCCCGCCGCATCGAGCAGCGCCTTCTGCGCCGCATTTAGCGACTGGCGCAGGCTCGGAATCTCGACCGGAGTTCCGCCGAACGCGGCCCGCGCGGCAACGTCGTAGATGCAGATGCGGCCATCGCCCATGATCCACCACCACGGCTCACCGACCTGAAAACGCACAGGCACCCCGGCGGCCTTCATCAAGCCGACGATCTCGGTCGCCGCCGATCGCAGCCAGACCATCGCCTCGGTTTTTGCCGGAGACAGCAACGCCGACGGCGGGTCCCAGCCGGTGCGGGACGGATCGCCGTTGAACGCGCGCTGCTGCCAGGCATCGGGGCAATGCTGCGCCAGCACTTCGTAGGAGAGCGAGGCTACCGGCGAAAAGCCGGTGCGCTTGCATTCCGCGAAGAACGCCTGGTGCCAGACCCGCGCCGGGGTGCACAGCGGGTCGCCGATACCGCCGACCAGAAAGCTGGCCCCTGAAGGCGCAAGCCGGAAGTAATGGCTCATGCCCACGTAATGCACGATGCTGCCCCGGTAGCCGAGTTGGCGGATATTGCGCAGCAGCCGTGCCGGTGTCTGCGTGCCATTGTCGTCATAGCCGGTCGCTACGGCCAGCCCGTGCGGCGGCACGATTGCATCGCCCAGTTCCAGCATCGAGCGATGGCCGGTGCAGGCGATCTGGGTCAGCTCGACCCAGCCTTCGACCGGCGGCGTCAGCGCGGTTACGTCGAGATAGCCATAGCCCGGCGCGACCATCGAGATGAACATGCGGTCGATCTGTTTCGGGTAAACGCGGTCGGCCTCGGCGGGCAGTATGTACCCGCCATCCAGTTCGGAGAATCGAATGGTGATCTGTGCGTCCTCGGGCGCGCCTGCCGCATAGTTCCACAGGCGGACCAGCCAGACATGCGGCGCGCCGGCCGCGTCCTTGCCTTCGATCGTCAGCGTCGGCCCGTTGATCTGGTCAAGCCGGATGATCCCGCCAGAGCGCCAGCGAAACGACAGCGTGGTCCGCGAATAGTCGCGGTCGGTCTTGTAGCCGAGCAGCGGATGGTCGAGCGTGTCGGCGCTGTCCCAGATCAGCCCGGCGAGGTCGCCCTTGCGGTAGAAAACCGCATCGACGCGCAGCGCGTCGAGCGACGTCGTCACCACCGAGGCGGTCATCGGCCGGGGAAAGTTCACCGTCCAGAAGCGCGGATCGAAGCGCCGCATCCAGTCCGAATCCTGGCCTTCGCGTTTGGAAGCTAGCCAAAATGCCATGGTTGAACCTGTTCTGTCACGAGGAGGCCAAAGCCCGGCGCACCGCGCTGGCGACTTGCCGGGATGAGCGCTGCAGCGCTTGAGGGGCGCCGGTTCCCGGCGGCGAAACGACATTGATCGACACACGCACCTCGCGGCTGCCGCCAGTAGCTCCGTCGTTCCGCTCGACGCGGCCGGCGCTGGCGGGGACGAACAGTTCGGGCCCGCGCTCGCCGACCAGATAGCCGCGCCCGGGCGAGACGATGCCGCCAGTGGCCCGCCCCGGCAGTCCAAGGATCGAGCCGACGATCCCGCCAAGTCCGCCGAGCAGACCGCCGCCCTTGCCGCCGCCAATACCACCCGGCGCATCGAACAGATTGCCGACGGCCTGCGCGGCGATGTCGTTGACAACGTTGAGTGCGACGCGGCGCAGATCTTCAAAGCCGAGGCTGCCCCGCCGGATCGCGCCGAGCAGTCCTCGCTCGAGCACGTTGCCGGCCCGGGAAAAGCCATCGACCAGCGTCGAATCGAGCGTGCCGCGCATCGCGGCAATGTCCTCGGAAAAGCCCTGGGTGCTGGCGCGCACGTCGATCAGCAGGCTATCGACCGTGTCGCCGCCAGAAGTCGGGCCAAAATCAGCCATGTTGCTGCTCCATCATGCGAGTGAGTTCGGCGCGGTCGAGGCTAGCGGGCGTTCCCGGCGGAGACAGCGCGGCGGCGAGTTCGGCGGGGGTGGCTGCCCAGAATTCCGGCGGCCGCCAGCCGAGCAGCCGGGCGGCAAGTCCGCAGAGGCTGAGCGCCGCCAGCCCGTAACTTTC
>JANMCD010000342.1:0-5172 GCA_031360905.1 Novosphingobium sp. | reverse complement strand
CCGGCATCGGCCGAGCCGCCGCCCAGTCCGGCGGCGACCGGCAGGTTCTTTTCAAGCGTAACCGACCAGCCGGGACCATGCGGCAAAAGCGATAGCGACTTAGCAACGATATTGCCAAATGGATCAGCCAGTTGCGCGGCGAACTCACCAATTACTCTAGTTTCATCGCGGGGCGCGGGAGTGACCGCAAGCTCATCGCCGCGATCGACGAAGGCGAACAGCGTCTCAAGTTGATGATAGCCGTCGCTCCGCCGATGCCGGACGTGGAGGGCCAGGTTGATCTTGGCATAGGCGGTTTCAAGCACGTGATCCTCCCCGAACCGGGGAGGAATTACTGCGGTCTGTCATCACATATTGGGATAATTGGGGCCGCCGCCGCCCTCGGGCGTCACCCAGTTGATGTTCTGCGTCGGGTCCTTGATGTCGCAGGTCTTGCAGTGCACGCAGTTCTGCGCGTTGATTTGCAATTGCTGCGCTCCCTCGTCGCCCACGAATTCATAGACCCCGGCTGGACAATAGCGCGCTTCGGGCCCTGCATAGACCGGCAAGTTGATCCGCGTCGCGACGCTGGGATCGGTCAGCACCAGATGGCAGGGCTGGTCTTCCGCGTGGTTGGTAAAGGAAAATGCCACCGAGGTCAGACGGTCGAAACTGATGACGCCATCGGGCTTGGGGTAGGTAATCGGCCGGAAGAGATCGGCCCGCTGGGTGGCAGAAGCATCGGTGTGGTGCTTCATGGTGAACGGCAGACCGATTTTCAACGTGCGCATCCACATGTCCGCGCCCGCCAGCAGCGTGCCGAGATCGGCGCCGAACTTGGCGACCAGCGGCTGCGAATTCTTCACCACCTGCAGTTCCTGCGCGATCCAGCTGGCGCGCACGGCAGTGTCATATTCGCCCAGCTCATCCGCGCCGCGACCCGCAGCGATGGCGGCGGCGGCGGCTTCGGCGGCGAGCATGCCGCTCTTCATCGCGGTATGGCTGCCCTTGATCCGGGGCACGTTGACGAAGCCTGCCGAACAGCCTGCTAGCGCGCCGCCGGGAAAGGCAAGGCGCGGCACCGATTGCCACCCGCCCTCGTTGATCGCGCGCGCGCCATACGCGACGCGGCGCCCGCCTTCGAGCATTTCGCGGATCGCAGGATGCTGCTTCCACCTCTGGAATTCCTCGAAGGGATAGACGTAAGGGTTTGCATAATCGAGTGAAGTGACGAAACCGAGCGCGACCTGGTTGTTGGCCTGATGGTAGAGAAAGCCGCCCCCCCAGGTATCGCTTTCCGACAGCGGCCAGCCCTGGGTATGGATCACCCGCCCGGGAACGTGCTTGTCGGGATCGATTTCCCAAAGCTCCTTGATGCCGAGGCCGTAAACCTGCGGCTGGCAATCGCGCTCCAGGTCGAAGCGGGCTTTGAGCTGTTTCGTCAGGCTGCCGCGTGCTCCTTCGCAGAATAGCGTGTATTTGGCGGTGAGCTCCATGCCGGGCTGGTAATCGGATCTGTGGCTGCCATCGCGCGCTACGCCCATGTCACCGGTGGCAACCCCGCGCACCGCGCCCGTTTCGTCATAAAGCACTTCGGCGGCGGCAAAACCGGGGAATATCTCGACCCCCAGTTCCTCCGCCTTGCCGGCCAGCCAGCGGCACAGACTGCCAAGCGAGCCGGTATAATTATCGTCGTTTGACATCAGCGGCGGCATCATCAGTTCCGGCATCGAGAATTTGCGCTTGCCGGTCAGCAGCCAGTGCCAATTGTCGGTCACCGGTGTCTCGGCCATCGGGCAGCCGTCGTCGCGCCAATCGGGCAGCAGTTCGTCAAGCGCCCGGGGATCGACCACCGCGCCCGACAGGATATGCGCGCCGATCTCCGATCCCTTCTCGAGGATGCACACCGCCAGCTCGGCATTGGCCTGTTTCAGCCGGATCGCTGCGGCGAGACCGGCCGGGCCGCCGCCAACAATCACCACATCATAAGGCATCGATTCGCGTTCGTTCATCGGTTGCTCCCGATCTGCGCCTTGGCAGAAAAATGCCGGATTGAGCCTTGATTGCTGCGCCCCGGCAGGTCAAGACCCGCAGCATGGACTATGGCGTAAAACCGGGCCTCGCCGAACAACTGGCCGCCGCGCTCGACTGGTGGCGCGATGCCGGCGTCGACGGCGATTTGCGCGACGAAGCGCAAGGCTGGATTACCGCGAGCGTGCCGGAGGTTCCGGGCATCAAGAGCGCTCCGGCCAGTCCGCACACATCCCGCCAGCCGCGGACAAAGGCGGAACCGGTGATTGCCGCGCCGATCGATCGCAGCGGGTGGCCCGCCGACCTGGACGGTTTTGCCGCGTGGTGGTTGAGCGAGCCCTGGCTTGACGGCGGTCAGGTCAATGCCCGGGTTTTGCCGCGCGGGGCCGCGGGTGCGGAGCTGATGATCGTTGTGCCCGAGCCCGAGCCCGAGGACAGCGAGCACCTGCTCTCCGGGCCGCAAGGACGCCTTCTGGATGCCATGCTGTCGGCGATGGGCATCGCGCCCGGCGCCGTGTATCTGGCGAGCGCCCTGCCCCGCCATACCCCCCATGCCGATTGGCGGGCGCTGGGCCGCGCGGGGATGGGCGAAGTGTTGCAGCACCACGCCGCGCTGGTTGCTCCCCGACGCATGATTATTTTCGGCGGAAACGTCCTGCCGCTGCTCAACACCGATCTGGCGAAAAAATCGGATGCTTTGTCAAAGTTTCACCATGTTGGAGGCAGCATGCCACTACTGGTGCAGCGCGAATTGGCTATTCTGCTCGAACGCCCTCGCTGGAAGGCGACGGTTTGGCAGCATTGGCTGGCTTGGAATTCCAGGGTTTCAAGCGCCCCAATAACGGAGACGGAAGCAACGTGAGAACGGCCAGGGCATTAATGATGACGCTGGCCTGCGCCGCTGCGGGAGCGGTGGCCGCCCCGTTCGCTACCTCGGCTGCCTGGGCCAACAGCGCTGCGGTCGATTATTTCCGCAATCGCGCGGACCGCACGGCAGTGCCCTCGCTGCTCAGCCAGGAAGAGCGCGAATATTACCGCAGCCTGTTCGCCGCCATCGACCAGAAAGACTGGATGCACGTTCAGCAGCTGTTCGCCGCGAAGGCGGACGGCCCGCTGCACCAGACCGCCAGGGCCGAATATTATCTTGCTCCCGGCTCGCCGCGTATTGAGCTCGACGAACTGAACCTGTGGCTCGCCAAAGGTGCGGAACTGCCCGAGGCCGATCAGATCGCGCAGCTCGCGATCAAGCGCGGGGCGATCTCGCTGCCATCGCTGCCCGGTGCCCAGCCGCTGGTCAGCCTCGCCCAGACGCCAAAGCGCATTCGCCCGCGCGAGACCGACGACGGGACCATGCCGGCCAATATCGCCGGCGCCATTCTCGAGCGGATCAAGGGCGATGACCCGCTTGGCGCTCGCCAGCTGCTCGATGGGATCGACTGGACCCTCAGCGACGCAGCGCGGGCCGAATGGCGCCAGCGCATCGCCTGGAGCTTCTATATCGAGAACGACGACGCCTCCGCCTATGCCCTCGCCCAGCTGGCCGGTCAGGCAAGCGGCCCCTGGGTGGCCGAAGGCTGGTGGACTGCGGGGCTGGCGGCCTGGCGCCTTGGCGACTGCGCCGGCGCTGCCGATGCCTTCGACAAGACCGCCGCCCGCGCCGACAATCCCGAGCTGCAAACCGCCGCGCGCTATTGGCAGGCCCGGGCGCTGGTGCGCTGCCGTCAGCCTGAAAAAGCCGCCGCGTTGCTGCGCCAGGCTGCCGGGCGCGACGAGACGCTGTACGGTATGCTCGCCGCTGAGCAGCTCGGCTACAAATTGCCCGAAACCCACGCCGCCGCCGATTTCACCCAGACCGACTGGCAGCGCCTGCGCGATGTCGGCAATATCCGCACCGCCGTCGGCCTTGCCGAGATCGGCCGCGACCAGATGGCCGACGAGGTGCTGCGCCACCAGGCGCGGATCGGCACGCCTTCCGAATATCAGCCGCTGTCCCGCCTTTCGCGCGACCTTGGCCTGCCTGCCACCCAGCTGTGGATGGCCTATAACGCGCCCTATGGCGGCAAGCCGGAACCGGCGACTCGCTTCCCCACCCCGAAATGGACACCGGTGGGCGGCTGGAAGGTCGATCCCGCGCTGGTCTATGCCCATGCGCTACAGGAATCGGTGTTCCGCGCCAGCGTCGTCAGCCCGGCCGGTGCGCGCGGACTGATGCAGATCATGCCCTCGGCCGCTCTCGACCATGCTGCCGCGCTCGGCGTTGCCGGTTCGGCCAGCGATCTCAACCAGCCGTCGATCAACCTCGCCTTCGGCCAGCGCCACCTCGAAATGCTGCGCGACAATCCGGGCACCCAGGGCCTGCTGCCCAAGGTGATGGCCGCCTATAACGCCGGGCTCACCCCGATCTCGCGCTGGAACTTCGAGGTTCGCGACCAGGGCGATCCGCTGCTGTGGATGGAATCGGTGCCCTATTGGGAAACCCGGGGCTATGTGAACATCGTCATGCGCAATTACTGGATGTACGAACGCCAGGCTGGTGGCCCCTCGGAAACCCGCGTCGCGCTGGCGCAGGGGATGTGGCCGACTTTCGCCGGGCTGACAGGCTCCACTGGCGTGCGGATGTCGCCCAACGGGTCGCTGCTTCGTGGCCGTTGATCCGGCGCGCAGCTTCAAGCCGATCAACATCGCGCTGCTGACGGTGTCCGACACGCGCACCGCAGCCGACGATACCTCGGGCGACATTCTGGCCGGACGCATCACCGCCGCCGGCCACCATCTCGCCGCCCGCGCGATCGAGAAGGACGACGTCGCGGTAATCGCCGCGCGGCTCACCGCCTGGATCGACGACGACGGCGTGGATTGCATCGTCACCACCGGCGGCACCGGGCTTACCGGCCGCGACGTCACCCCCGAGGCGCTCGACCGGGTGAAAGAAGCTTGTAGTGGACGGGACATCCCCGGCTTCGGCGAGATCTTCCGGCTGGTCAGCTTCCAGACGATCGGCACTTCCACCGTTCAGTCTCGCGCCTGCGCGGTGCTGGCGCGCGGCACCTATATCTTCGCCCTCCCCGGCTCCAACGGCGCGGTGAAGGACGGCTGGGACCGGATTCTGGCAGAGCAACTCGACAGCCGCAACCGGCCCTGCAACTTTGTCGAACTGATGCC
>JANMCD010000331.1:0-12981 GCA_031360905.1 Novosphingobium sp. | reverse complement strand
ACCGATATTGCCGTTTACCATCCACTGGCGATCGCTTCGTTCAAGGACGGTTATTCGTCGGTGGCCAAGGCGGTCGAGGCGACAACGAAATATCCGTCGCGGTTCATCGGCGCCTATGTCTGTGTCGATCCGCTGAAGGGTGCTGAAGCGATCCGATCGATGGACGAGCAGGTCGATCTTTACAAACCGTTTGGCCTCAAGCTTTACCCCACCAGCTGGGATGGCACCGGGCCGGTATCCTGGCGCATGGATGATCCGAAGCTAATCTATCCGCTTTATGAGCACGCCGCCAAACTCGGCCTCAAGCACGTTGCGGTCCACAAGGCCGTGCCGATCGGACCGTTCGCGGTCGGCGATGCCTACAACCCCAGCGATCTCGAAGCTGCCGCGACAGACTTTCCCGATCTGACCTTCGAGATTGTCCATGGTGGCCTGGCGTTTCTTGAAGAAACGGCTTGGCTGCTGGGACGGTTTGGCAACATCTATATCAACATGGAAATCCAGAACATCATCGTCGAACGGCGGCCGCGCGCGTTCGCCCAGATCCTGCTCGGACTGTGCAAGGTTGGCGGAACCGCCATGCTCGACAGGCTGTACTGGGGATCGGGCGGAACGCTCCACCACCCGCAGCCGGGTCTCGAAGCCTTCGCCAAGTTTGAATTCCCGGAGGAGATGATCGAAAATGCGGGGCTGTTCATGCCGATGAAACAGATCACGAGGGCGAACAAGGAAAGCATGCTGAGCGGCACCTACGCCAAGCTGCACGGCATCGACCTTGAAGCCTGCAAGCGCGGCATAGCCAACGATGAATTCAGCCGGCCGGAGGGGGCGGCTCTGCCAGTTCCCTATTCCACCATCGCGATGGGAGACCAGCTCACCCATGCCTGACGCCATGCATGATCGGCGCGCTGCCATTATCGCCGAACTGGACGAGATCAAGGATCCGTGCAGCATGGCAAGCGGCGTGCCGATGGGTCTGGCGGAACTGGGGTTGATCGACACGATCGACATCTCGCCCTCCGGGGACGTTTCGATCCGCCTGCGCCTGACATCGCCGTTTTGTCACATGATCGGCTTTTTCAAGACCGAGGTTCAGCGGCGGGTGATGGGTTTGCCGGGAATCGCCAGCGTTTCGCTCAGCGCCGATAATGGGCTCGACTGGTCGCCAGACCGGATCTCTGCGCCGGCACAGGCCCGCCGCGCCGTCCATCTGCAAAAAATGCATGACGCCCTGAACTGAAGGATCATCGAGATGAGTGGACGATTGGCTGGCAAGGTCGCTGTGGTCACCGGGGCAGGTTCGGGGATGGGCGCGGCCATGGTCAGGCATTTCTGCATGCAGGGGGCGAAAGTCGTCGCTGCCGATGTCTCGGGCAGGCAAGATGATCTGGCCGAGCTGGGCGATAACTGTATTGCCACCCATGTCGATGTCTCGAAAAGCGCCGATGTCCGCGCGATGCTCGATCTGGCCATGCAACGGTTCGGACGGCTCGATGTACTCTGCAACAATGCCGGAATCTCGGGCCAGATTGCCCCGACCGCCGATCACGACGAGGATGCATTCGAAGAGGTGATCGCGGTCAATCTGCGCGGTGTCTTCCTTGGCATGAAATATGCGATTCCGCTGATGCTCAAAACTGGCGGCGGGTCGATCGTCAACACTTCTTCGATGGCGTCGCTTGTCGCTTTCCCCAGTATGCCCGCGTATTGCGCGGCCAAGGGCGGTGTTTCGATGCTGACCAAAGTGACCGCCGCCGAATATGCGTCGCAGGGCATCCGCGTGAACGCGATCCTGCCCGGTGCCATCGATACCGGCATGACCAAAGGGCTGCCCAAGGAGTATCTCGAAGGCGCGATTGCCGCGACCCTGATGGGCCGCATCGGCACTCCGGATGAGATCGCCCATCTGGCGGTATTTCTGGCAAGCGACGAATCCTCGTTCATCACCGGCACGCTTACCCCGGTCGATGGTGGTTATACGCTGGTATAATTGGCGAGGGTAATTGGCCGCTTTGGCACTGTCAAAACATGTGTCCGGCGGCCAGAATGATCGCAATTCCGGCAATCCACACCTGATAGAGCGCCCGCCAGTGCGGCAGGGCATGGCCAACTTCCATGAACCGGCGGGCGACCATAAGCCCCTTGATCGCCGCGATGACGAAAATGCCGATCAGGGCGACATGATGGCTGACCAGACCTTCAGCCGAGGCCAATGACAGCAGCGTCAATGCAACAAGCCCAAGCCAGGTCAGCTTCAAGCTCCAACCAGCCGGGTTCATGGCAGGCCTGCGAGATAGAGCAGCGGAAACAGGAACAGCCACAGCAGATCGACGAAATGCCAGAACAGGCCGGTGTTCTCCAGCTTCGCGACATAGGCTGGCCGACCTGCCTCTGCATGTGCCCTCGCACGGCAGTGCGCGATAAACACCATGCCTGCCAAAACATGCAGGAAATGGATCACCGTCAGCAGGAAATAGAACGAGAAAAACGAATTGGTCACCGGCGAGATACCGGCTGCGAACTTGCCTGCATATTCGGTGAGCTTGCTTGCTGAAAACAGCGCACCGCAGACGAGTGCAAGTGCCAGCCGGGCTCTGACCACAACTGGCTTGGCTTGCCTCGCCGCTATGACCGCTTCCGCCACAAACAGCGAGCTGGTTAGCAGGATCAGGGCATTCATCAGTCCGAATGTCGGATTGAGTTGCGTTTGCGATGCGGCAAAAACGTCGGGAATTCTGATCCGCTCGGACAAGTACACTATGAAAAACAGCGTGAAGACGATCATATCAATGAACACGAAAGTCCAGATTCCGTCGGTACCGGGCGGCGCGACGACAGCGCTGGATCGCTTGTCCAAAGTCATGGCCGCTCCCTGTTGTACGACAGGGCGGCGCTCCTTTTCAGGTGCGCCGCCCTTGTGCGTAAGTTCTCAACCTGACGTATTCTAGGCTATCAGGGCCCGCCCAGCGGCGCGAGCTTGTTCCGCTGGGGCTTTGTAGACATGCTTGAGTACGAATACATTATAAACCAGGAAATAGGCCCAAATCCATGCGCTGAAGATAATCCAGAAGTTAAACAGGCCGTTAACCGTGAACGGACCTTCGGTTACGAACGGCATGAGCACTAGCGCGATGAAGCCCGCGCCGACAGCAATTGCGGTCCATCCGGCCCACGCCGGGAACATAGTCTGGCGCTTGTTGAGGACCGTGAAAAGCCCCATCGCTACCATTTGCATCGTGGTGATCATATAAGTGCAGTCAAAGATGAACCAGGTAAAGGTGTGCACCATCTTGATTATCTCGGGCGAAACCTGAGTGACCAGCACCGAACAAGCCGCCCACATCGCCGAGCAGAAAGCGAACAGCCAGCCCGTTAGAATGCCGCCACTAAGCTCCATCATGCTCAGCACGCCGAAGCTGCCGTTCTCTTCGCGCATCAGCCTGGCGACGAGGATCGACCACAGCGTATAAAACATGCCGAATGTTGCCGCGCCAATCATGGCAGGCCCGATACTGGGGTATTTGCCATAGTAGTCTGAAACGAGTTGCTCGGGCGTCATCGCCATCATGTTGGGCGGCGGGAGATTGTGACCCAAGACTGCCCAGAAAAAGATAATGCAAACAATGAAAATCGGCCCGCACCAAGCGAGGCCGCGTTCGATTGAGCGTGTAGCTGATTCTTCCATGTGTTCCTCCAAGCTTCCCAAAAAAACAAGTCAGGCAGTGACCAGTCTCGATTTTTCCGGCAGGTTGACGCGCGGTGCGACTTCCTTGGCGCAGAGCTCGAGTGAATAGAACCATTCGCCCGGATCGTCGTAATAATCGTGCGATTCGATCTGCAGTGTGCCCCAGCCGCCGCATTTCTCAAACAGGTGGTTGAGCTTATCGACCACAGTATCGGGCGAGCCGACGACGAACACCTTGTCGACCAGGAATTCCAGGTCGGCCGCCAGCGGATCGATGCCGTGATCCTTGGCAAAGCCATCCAACATGCCGAAGCGCCGCCAGATCGGGATCAGATAGCGGTTGAAGCAATAGCCGACCGGGCCTTCCATCACCCGGCGCTTGGCCTCGGCGTCGGTATCGGCGCAGAAGATCGTGTGCGACACGGCATGGCGCTGGCGATCCGGGGTGAAGCCCGCCTTGATATTGGCCTCGGAATAGATCTCCCAGTGGCGCTTGAGCGCATCGAGCCCCGAATAGATCGATACCGGCTTGAAATTGCGCTCCCCGGCCAGCCGCATCGATGGCGAATTGGCGCTGAAGCCGGTGACCGCGAATTCGGGGAAAGCGCCGCCCCACGGCGAGTAGTTCGCCAGCTTGTGCTGCTCATCCTCCTCGGTGACCGCCACTTCCTCCTTGGGGAACCCGGCGTCCCAGTATTTTCCCTCATAGAAGAACGGCTCGCGCTTCCAGATCTTTTCCATGATCATCAGCGACTCGCGCACCATGTCGTTGAGATGCTCGGTATTCTGATCTTCTTCCTTGATGCCATGCATGTAGGAGGCGAGCGGGTAGGCGCCGGCGCCGATCCCCATGAAATAGCGCCCTTCCAGGATCTGCGACAGCCAGCCCACCGTCATCGCCAGCTTGGTCGGATTATGGTGCGGCAGGATATGCGCCATCGGCGCGAAGCGGATCCGCTCGGTCTGCAACGCGGCCGCGGCCATGATCAGTTCGGGCGCGGGGATGTTTTCCCAGATCTGCGAGGCATGCTCGGAGATCATCATGGTGGTGAAGCCCATCTTGTCACAGGCGATCGAGCTTTGCACCCCCCACTCGAAAGTCTGCCGGGCGGTGCGCCCGGGCCGCATATAGGGGTGGAAAATCAGCCCAGTGTCCATCGCCATATCGAATATCCCGTCAAATCAGTTTTAAGCCATCTGGCTTAGAAATGACCCAGCTTGGCCAAGCGGTCAACCAAAAGAAGCATAATCACGCAATCTTCGCCGATCCCTGCGTGTTCGACGCCTGCCAGCTGACCCGATGCAGCCGGCGCGCCGACATGGCCGTCCCGCAGGGCTGGTGGTTGCCGATCAAACACCCGCCGCGCCAAGGCACTGGGATGAACCGCCTGGTCGGCTCAGGCCGGTTGCGGCTCGGACAGCGTCTGACCGAAACAGTTCATACTGAGCTGCGTCGGGTCCATGAACTCGACCAATTCCTTCACCTGCTCGCCGTCGATCCTGAACACGAAAGCATAATGGCTCTGCTTGTAGGGGCCGAATTTGGCAACCCCCTCACCGGAGGCGAGCGCGACGCCGCGATCATTCTCGGCGATGATTTCGGTGCAGGAGACGACCGGCGGCGAGACGAAACGTTCGCCCAACAGCGTCGCCAGGTCCGATTTGATATGATCAGGCCCGGTATAGGTTCCCGATACGGGGGTATCGCCGATGATGGTATACGTCCCATCGGCGGCGAACATATCAAACGCGGCGATGAAATCTCCGGTGAACATATAGTTCATGTATTTTTCGATGACGGACCTGGTCGACATGGCGGTATTTCCTTCGCTGATGGATGAGGCTGGCCGGCTAAACGGCCACCGGAACAGCCTCGGCTTCTTCGATTTCCTCGAGCGACGGCGATGCCAGCGACGTGTCGCCCGCCGTCATTCCGCCATCGACCGCAATCACCTGCCCGGTAACATATCCGGCTTCATCCGAAAGCAGAAAAGCCACGACCGGCGCGATGTCCATCGGGGTGCCAAACCGGCCCATCGGTGTGCGCCGCAGCACGGCCTCGGCATAGCGCCGGACCCTGAACACCCGCTCGGTCATCCCGGTCTCGATATAGCCGGGGCTGACCGCGTTGACCCTGACACCCTGCACCGCAAGCTCGACGGCCATCGCGCGGGTCAGCATCGCGACCCCGCCCTTCGAGGCGATGTACGGGGACAGGTTGGGCGCCGCGAAATGCGCCATCACCGACGCAATGTTGACGATCGCGCCACCTGCGCCGTGCAATTGTTGCACGAACAATTGCGACATCATCATCGTGCCGGTGAGGTTGGTGTCGATGACCTTGCGCCACGCCGCCAGATCCAGATCGACCACGGCTGAGCGGATGGCGCAGCCAGCGCTGTTGACCAGCCCGCTTGCCCGCATGCCCGCACTCTCCAGCGCTTCGATCAGGGCGGCGCAGGACTGCGGATTGCTGACATCGGTTCCGAAGGCGTCTGCGGTTCCGCCGGCGCCGTGAATCTGATCGGCGACCGCATCTGCCGCGTCCTGGTTCAGATCGCTGACCATGACATGGCTCCCGCGTGAGGCGAGAAACGCGGCGGTGGCGGCACCGATGCCCGAACCGGCACCGGTCACGATCACAACGGGCCGATCGGCAGTCACCGGTTCAATCGTCCGCCAGGTGGCGGCGCGCGAACGCCCCGATCTGCTCAAGCGCCTCGCGGGCTTCGGGCAGGCGATCGGCGTATAATGTCCAGATATGGGCCATGCCTTCGCCTTCGACATAGGTTGCGTCGACCCCGTCACGGACTGCTGCTGCGGCGCAGAGTTTGCCGTCGTCGCGCAGAATCTCGATCTCGCCGGCGAAGATCAGCAGCGGCGGCAATCCGCTCCAGTCGCCATAGAGCGGGGATAGGCGCGGAAGCTTCGGATCGAGCGTGCCGCAATAGACGGCGCCAAGGCTCGTAATCAAATCGATCGTGACGAGCGGATCGCGATCGGCGTTGATCACACGCGATTCCCCTGAATGGGCGAAATCGGCGAGCGGCGAGATCGATACGCCGGCCGCAGGAAGAGGCAGGCCCTCGTCGCGGATCGCCTGCAACGTCACCAGCGTCAGCCCGCCCCCAGCCGAATCGCCGCACAGCAACAGTTTGCGAGGGTTCACATTCTCCTTGAGGAGCCATTTATAGACGGTGAGAGCATCCTCGATCGCGCTTGGAAACGGATTTTCAGGCGCCAGCCGATAATCGACCAGCAGCACCCGGCAGCCGGTAGCACCGGCCAGATATCCGCCGAACGAGCGATAGCCATGCGCCGAACCCATCAGATATCCGCCGGAATGGAAATGGACGACCACGCGGTCCTGGGCTCCTCCGGGCGCATCTATCCACAAGCAGGGAACCCCGTCGCAATCGACTTTGGAAATGCGCGTGCCTTCGGGGATTGGGAACTGCGCCAGCCAGTCTTCGAAAATCCGGCGGAAATCGTCGAAATTGTAGGTCGGATCGGCCAACCATGCATCACGCAGATCGCTGTTGAGCTTGAGAACCGCTTGCGCCTCGCTGCTTGGCATAATCTCTCCTGAATTTGCGGACCGACGGTGTTCGACCATTGTCTTAACGACGAAATTGACGCCAGAATTAAGTCGCCGACGCTGACAGAATCGTGGTTACGTCAGCCACCCGGCTCCGACAAGAACATTTCAACTCTGGTGTTGACAGGATCGCGACTGGACGCCCATCTTTTCCCCATTATGGTGCGATTCGGCGGTGTTGAAATTCGGCCGAAATTGATAGGCGCAAGTGCCGGGTGAACCAGATTAAAAGGCCGCTTTTCACTGCGGTCCTGTCATATCGAATGGAGCGTTAAACATGGAAATCGGCGTCCTGAATGTGATGCAAAATTGGCATCGCGATCTGAACGACTTTCAGATGTACGAGGGCGAGATCGATCTTGCCATCGCTGCAGATCAGCAGGGTTACGATTCGATTTGGTGCGTTGAGCACCATTTCGAAGATTACGGCTTGTGTCCCGACAACATGCAGTATCTTTCCTATCTGGCCGCTCGCACCAGCAAGGCCAAACTCGTTCCCGGTGCGGTAATCTTGCCTTGGAACGATCCCCTGCGGGTTGCCGAAAAGATGGCGCTGCTGGAATATCTTGCGCCCGGGCGCGTGGCCCTGGGCTTCGGGCGCGGGCTTGCCCGGCGCGAATATCGTGGCTTTCGCGTCGATATGGCGGAGGCTCGGGGTCGGTTCGACGAGGCTGCAAAAATGATCCTCGATGGCCTCGATACCGGCTTCGTCGAGGGAGACGGCGAATACCACAAACAGCCGCGCGTCGAAATCAGGCCAAGGCCGCTGCGCGGCTATCGGGATGACCTCTATTGCGTCGCGATGTCGAACGATTCGGCGATCGCGGCAGCCGATCTCGGCGGCCGGATGATGACGTTCATCCAGTTCGCCTTCGAGCGGCATATGCCGATGATCGAGGTCTATCGGGAGCAGTTCCGGAAAGCCCACCCGGGTCGCGAGCCGCTCTCGCCGGTATTGACCGACGTCACCGTGATTCACGAGGACGAGGAAGAGGCAAAGCGCCTCGCCTATGAGCACCTCGGCAACCATTTTGTCGCGGTGACCGACCACTACGAGTTCGCCGGCGACCACTTCAAGAGCATCCGGGGCTATGAGGGCTATCAGGTCGGGGCGGATCTGATCAAAAGCGCTGGCATGGAGCAATCGCAGAAGAACTACATCGAGGCGCAGAACTACGGCACGCCCAAGCAGGTGATCGAGAAGTACCGCGAACGGCGCGAACTCGTCGGCGATTTCAATGCGTTGCTGGTGTTCTCCTATGGCGGGATGCCGTTCGATGCGGCCCAGAACAGCCTCAAACTCTTCGCCGACAAAGTCATGCCCGAATTGCGCAAGATGCACGCCCCCGCACGCAAGGCGGCCTGATTTTCCAATCCGAGTCGCGGCGATTTAAGCGATGGACAGCACCAGCTTGCCGAAATGCTTGCCCGCGCGCAGCGCTCCCAGTGCCTCGGCCAGCTGATCGAAGGCGAACACCTTGTCGACCACCGGCTTGATCTTGGAATGCGCAAGCGAGCGGTTCATTGCCGCGAACATCTCACGCGATCCAACTTCCTGGCCGCGCAGCATAACGCCGCTCAGCAATATGTGGACCGGGTCGATCTCGCCAGGCGCGATCAACCCGATGATGTGTATCCAGCCCCCGCGCCGTGTGCTTTTGATCGAGCGCAGCAGTGTCGCGCCGCCGGCATTTTCGATGACATGATCGGCGCCGCGTCCGCCGGTAATCTCCCGCACGGCGACGTCCCAGTCGGGCGTCTTCACATAATTGATGACGTGATCCGCGCCGAGCGCCCTGGCGCGCGCGAGCTTTTCATCGCTTGACGAGGTGACGATCACCTCGGCGCCTGCGGCATGGGCCATTTGCACCGCGTGGATCGAAACGCCGCCGGTGCCGAGCGTCAGCAGCGTGTCTCCTGCAGAAAGCGGGCGCGGTCCGTGGAGGCTGTTCCACACGGTGAGGCCCGCGCAGGGCAGCGTCGCGGCCTCTGCATAGCTCAAGTGATCGGGAAATTTGAGGACGCCCATCTCGCCGAACGCGCGATACTGCGCCGCCACGCCATCGATACAGCCGCCAAGCGACCAGGCCGTATCGCTGTCCTGCATTTCGCCCGCCATCCAGCTCTGGCTGTAGAGCGGCGTTACCCGGTCTCCTACCTTGAGCGTGGTCACGCCGCTACCCACCTCGACCACCTCGCCGGCGCCATCGCACAGCGGAATAATCACGTCCTGCTGAGTGCGCGGGAACTGCCCCGTCACCACCATCAGATCGCGAAAGTTGAGCGAAGCGGCGTGCATCTTGACGAGCACTTGCCCGGGTCCGGCGCTCGGCATGGGAAGATCGACGATTTTGAGCGCCGAAATTGGCTCGCCCATGCGGTACTGGTAAGCTTTCATTGCCGATGCCTTCAAATCAGTCGTCGAATATCGCCACAGCCCGCGTCCAGCCGGCCGAGGCTGCCCTGATTTTCATCGGAAAGCAGGCGATGGTGAAGCCGGTCGGCGGGAGCACTTCGAGGTTGTGAAGTTTCTCCAGATGGCAATAGCCGATGTCGCGCCCGGCCTTGTGGCCTTCCCAGATCAGACCGGCATTGCCCGTCGCCTCATAGGCTTCGCGCGTGTAAACGAACGGCGCGTCCCAGCTCCAGCCGTCGGTGCCGGTCAGGCGGACTCCGCGTTCAAGCAGATACATGGTCGCATCGTAGCCCATGCCGCTGCCGGCGGTGACATAATCGTCATGGCCATAGCGTTTGCCGGCCGCGGTATTCACGACGACGATTTCGAGCTCGGAGAGAGTGTGGCCGATGCGCGCAAGTTCAGCTTCTACGTCATCAGCCGTGACGACATAGCCAGCGGGCATAGCCGTAAAATCGAGCTTTACGCCGGGTTGAAAGCACCAGTCGAGCGGCACTTCATCGATGGTGATCGCGCGCTCGCCCTTGTTCATCGTTGAGGCGAAATGGTACGGCGCGTCGAGATGGGTGCCGTTGTGCGTGTTCAGCTCGATCCGCTCGATCGCCCAGGCCTCGCCATCGGGCAAGTCCTCCGGTTTGAGGCCGGGGAAAAAGCTGATCAGCTCCTCCACTGAAGTCGTGTGGTCAATATATTCGATCTTGGGCCGATAGGGCGGCGGATCGGAGATCACGTCATTTTCAAGGTATATCGACAGATCGACGATTCTGCGCGCCATGACCTAAAACTCCACCCGGTCGCCGCCCTTGAGGTTGAGCATAGTGCGCGCCTCGGTCGGTGTCGCGGGTTCATGGCCCATTTCGCGAATGATCCGCACGATTTTTTCGACTTGCTGCGCGTTCGAAACCGCAAGCTGGCCGCGTTCGATGAACAGGCTGTCCTCAAGTCCGACGCGGACATGGCCGCCCATCAGCGCCGCCTGCGTCAGGAAAGGCATCTGATGTTTGCCTGCGGCGAGTACCGACCACTGGAAGCTTTCCTTGCCGAACAATCGGTCCGCAGTCGATTTCATGAACATCAGATTTTCGAAATCAGGGCCGATACCGCCCAATATGCCGAAGATCATCTGGATGAAGAAAGGTGCCTTCACCGCGCCGCTATCGACGAAATGAGCGAGGTTATAGAGGTGCCCGACATCATAACATTCATGCTCGAACCGCGTGCCCGCCTCGCCCAGTGTCTCGAGGATCATCGCGATATCGCGGAAGGTGTTGCGGAAGATGAAATCGTCCGAGCCAAGGATGTAATCCTTCTCCCAGGCATGCTTCCAGGTGCTGATACGCTTGGCGGCGGGGAACAGGGCGAAGTTGATCGACCCCATGTTCAGCGAACACATTTCCGGCTTGAACCGGATAGCAGCGCGCAGGCGCTCCTCCAGCGGCATCGTCGCCGAGCCGCCCGTGGTGATGTTGACCACCGCATCGGTGCGTTGCTTGATGACCGACAGGAATTGACCATAAATTTCGGGGTCTCCGGTCGGCCGGCCATCCTCGGGCATGCGCGCGTGGAGATGCAGGATGGCAGCGCCAGCTTCGGCGGCGGCGATGCTTTGCTCGGCAATTTCGGCGGGCGTGCAGGGCAGCGCATCGGACATGGTCGGCGTATGCGCGCCGCCGGTGACGGCGCAGGTGATGATGATCTTGCTCATTTCGGTCCCATCAAAGAACGGTGCAGGCCGAGCCGATCGGCCGTGACCTGGACGCGGGAGATTTTGCCGCCCGCAACGTCGAATATCCCGGCGAGGCGCAGCATGACGCTCTGGCCGACGCGCGCCGGATCGATATCCTCGAAACCGCCGGTGTAGGCACCTGTGCAACTGAGGTGGAAACCACCACGATTGCCCGCCGAAAACAGCTGGTTAATCGTGACGCCATCGAGTGCGACCAGATCGGCGAAGCGCGGACCCTCGGCGCTGATTTCATCGATGCGTGACGTGTCGGCCCAGCTGGATAGATTGATGAGCCAGGCCGTTGCCAGCGCCTCGACCTGCGCATTGGGAGCTTCACACGGCGCATCCCAAGGCGCGGGAGCAGGCGCCTTGACAACATCGCAGGTGCCGTCCGCCAATTGCCGTTTGCGCGCAAAGTAATCTTCTTCGGCCCAGCCCTGATGCAGCCGGCCATTCCTGATGCGAAACAGGCTCACCCCGCCCCAGGTCGAGAGCCGACCCTGATGCCGGTTCGACGCGCCGTGCTCGGTAAAGCGCATTGCGAGCGCAGCAGGGCCGATCACCGTGTCATGCACGGTTACGCACAGGCCGGGGAACTGGTCCAGCTGGCCTGCGGTAGCAGGCAGGTAACTATCGTCGCGCCCTTCGAACAAATGCCCGCCGATGCTGAGGCTGTAATCGGGTTCCATGATCGTCTCGACCGCCGCTACATTGTGGCAGGTGAGAAAATCGACGGCGAAGCCGCGGAGCAATTGGGCGGAAGGGCCGATGCTCATGAATGCTCCTTCAACCACTGCGGATCGCGCATTTCTTTCTTGAGGATCTTGCCCGCTGCGTTTTGCGGCAGTGCCGTCACGAAAGCGACCGAAGTCGGGCATTTGTAATGCGCCAGCCGGCTGCGGGAGAAGGCGATGAGTTCGGCTTCGGTAGGCTTCGCGCCCTCACGCGCAACCACGAACGCCCGGGGTGTTTCCCCCCAGCGTTCATGCGGCACGCCAATCACCGCGACCGCCGCGACGCCGGGATGATCGTACAGGACATTCTCGATTTCGGTCGGATAGATATTCTCACCGCCCGAAACGATCATGTCCTTGAACCGGTCATGGATATAGACGTAGCCGTCGGCGTCCTGCCACGCCGCATCGCCGGTGCAAAGCCAACCGTCGGGTGTGATTGCCTTCGCGGTTTCCTCGGGCTTGTTCCAATAACCGAGCATGTTGACCTTGGAGCGGATCCGGATCTCGCCCACCTCGCCCGTCGCGACAGGATTTCCGGTCGCGGGATCGATCAGGGCAAGTTCGTTCCACGGCATCGGCAATCCGCACGAGCGCAGCCGGTGCGCGCACGGGCCGTCGGGATCATGATCCTCGGGCGCCAGTGTCAAGACGGTTCCCGCTGTTTCTGTCATCCCGTAAGCATGGCTGAAGCCGCATCCGAACACCTCGATAGCGCGCTTGAGCACCGCCTCGCCAATTGGCGCTGCGCCGTAAAGGATGCGATCAAGGCTGGTCAGGTTCATGTCCGCCACCCCCGGCACCTCGAGCAGCATCTGGATC
>JANMCD010000317.1:0-3176 GCA_031360905.1 Novosphingobium sp. | reverse complement strand
TGAACCTGCATGTTGCGCTGCATCTCGTCGCGGACCTGCGCGGTGGGGGAGCCGCCTTTGGCCTGGCGGAAGTGGTCGAGCCGGGTCAGCGCCAGATCGGCGCTATCCTTGGGCAGTTCCTCATGCGCCGTGCCGGGCGTGATCGTCTCTTTCAGCCGGTGGCCGGCGGCGCGGCCGAACACCACCAGGTCGATGAGCGAGTTCGAGCCGAGCCGGTTGGCGCCGTGGACCGAAACGCAGGCCGCCTCGCCGACCGCGAACAGGCCGGGGACGACGGTCTCGGGATTGCCGTCGGTGCCGATTGTCATCACTTCGCCGTGATAATTGGTCGGGATTCCGCCCATGTTGTAATGCACCGTCGGGCAGACCGGCAGCGGCTGGCGGGTGAGGTCGACGCCGGCGAAGATCTTGCCGCTCTCGGTGATGCCCGGCAGACGTTCGGCCAGCACCTTGGCATCGATGTGATCGAGGTGGAGGTAGATGTAGTCCTTGTTCGGCCCGACGCCGCGCCCCTCGCGCATTTCCAGCGCCATCGAGCGGCTGACCACGTCGCGGCTGGCAAGATCCTTGGCCGAGGGCGCATAGCGTTCCATGAAGCGCTCACCTTCCGAGTTGGTCAGGTAGCCGCCCTCGCCGCGTGCACCTTCGGTGATCAGCACCCCGGCGCCGTAGATGCCGGTGGGGTGAAACTGAACGAATTCCATGTCCTGCAAGGGTAGCCCGGCGCGCAGCACCATGCCGCCGCCGTCGCCGGTGCAGGTATGGGCGGAGGTCGCGGTGAAGTAGCAGCGGCCGTAACCACCGGTCGCCAGCACCAACGCCTTGGCGCGAAAGCGGTGGATGGTGCCATCGTCCATGCATAGCGCGATGACGCCGACACATTTGCCACCATCCATAATCAGGTCGATGGCGAAATATTCGATGAAGAAGTCGGCGTCGTATTTCAGGCTTTGCTGGTAGAGGGCGTGGAGCATGGCGTGGCCGGTGCGGTCGGCGGCGGCGGCGGTGCGCTGGACCGGCGGGCCCTCGCCCATGTTCTGCATGTGCCCGCCGAATGGGCGCTGATAGATGGTGCCGTCGGCGTTGCGGCTGAAGGGGACGCCGGCGTGTTCCAGCTCGTAAACCGCAGCCGGCGCCTCGCGCACCATATATTCGATGGCGTCCTGGTCGCCGAGCCAGTCCGAGCCTTTGACGGTGTCGTACATGTGCCAAGTCCAGTGGTCGGGCGAATTGTTCTGCAGGCTGGCGGCGATGCCGCCCTGCGCGGCGACGGTGTGGCTGCGGGTGGGGAACACCTTGGTTATGCAGGCGGTCTTGAGCCCAGCCTCGGCGCTGCCCATGGTCGCGCGCAGGCCAGAGCCGCCCGCTCCAACGACGACGGTATCATAGGTGTGGTCGATGATCTTGTAGGCAGGCTGGCCAGAAGGCGATGAGGCGGAAGCGGGCATGTCAGGCGCCTCCCAGCGCGAGGCGGATGATGCACAGCAGGCCGAAAGCGGCCCCGGCAAAAGCGATCAGATTGAGCGCGGCGACGCAGGCGAATTTATTGGCCGGGGTGTGGACGTAATCCTCCAGCATCACCTGCATGCCGATCCGCGCGTGCCAGAAGGTCGAGACGATCAGCAGCGCCATCGCCACAGCCGGCAGCGGCCGGGCCATCCATTCGCGCATCGCGCCGTAGCCGAGGTTTGGCAGCATCAGCAGCGAGGCGATGAACCACAGCACCAGCAGCAGATTGCCAATCGCGGTGAACCGCTGGAGCAACCAGTGGTGCGAGCCGCTATGCGCCGAGCCGAGCCCGCGTACCTTCCCGAGCGAAGTTCCATTACCCATCTGAAACGCCCCTAACCCAGCAGCAGCGCCGCCCAGAAGGCAGCGGTGAGAAGAATGCCGATAATCGGTGTCAGCACCGACCACAGCGCGTTGGCCCCAAGTTCATAGCCCGCGCCAATATCGAGCACGAGATGGCGGATGCCGGATGCCATATGGTTGAAGAACGCCCAGCTGATGCCGATCAGCACGAGCTTGCCATACCAGGCGGAAGCATGGGTGCTGAACGCGGCATAGCTTTCCGCCCCGCCCGCCAGCGCGCCGAGCCACCACAGCAGCATGCCGAGGCCCGCAATGGCGAGGCTGTTGCCGGTCAGCCGGTGGAGGATAGAGACCAGCATCGCCGGACCCCAGCGCCAGTGCAGCCGGAAGCCGTCTGTCAAATGCGGCGATAGCGGTCGATTGGCGCCAGCCATGCGGAGGTTCCCCTTGAAAAATACGCAGCCGGGACAGGCCGCACGAGCCCTTCCCCTTAGCCATATCAGCCGGACGCGCAAGGTCGAGCGCAGATGGCCTTGGCGGCAGAGGCCTGCCTGCCTATGGATCGGCAATGGCCCAATGCTGGAAGATCACTGTCCTCGCCCCGCGCGCGCGCATTGAGGAGGCATTGCTGGCCCACGAAGATGCGCTCGACTGGGATCACGACATCGTACTCGGCGGTAGCGAAATCGCCGAGGATTGCCCCGGTGACTGGCGGCTGGAGGCCTGGATGCAGCGCAAACCGAAAAAAGCGGACCGGCTAGCGGTTGCCAGGCTGTTCGGGGATAATCCGCCGGAACTGACCCTTGAACAGCTGGCCGACATCGATTGGGTGACTTACAGCCAGCAGGGCCTGGAGCCGATCCGCGCCGGGCGCTTCCACGTCCGGACCGCCGATCATCCGCCGCTGGGCGAACCCGGCATTACCGACTTCCTGATCCCGGCGAGTCAGGCATTTGGCACCGGTCAGCATGCCACCACCGCCGGCTGCCTGGCCATGCTGAGCGCGATCAAGCGGCAGGGCGCGGTGGTGCGTAACCTTGCCGATATCGGCACCGGCACCGGCCTGCTCGCCTTTGCCGCGCTTGATCTGTGGCCGCGCGCGCTGGCCACCGCGAGCGATATCGATGCGGTGTGTGTCGGCGTGGTCGCGGAGAACGCCCGGCTTAACGCCGTGACTCTGGGCGCACGGCCGGGCGAGCTGGCCATGGTCGTGGCCGACGGCATGGCGCACCCGCTGCTGGAGGCGCGCGGACCATACGATCTGATCATCGCCAACATTCTCGCTGGCCCGCTGATCGCGCTCGCACCCGCCTTCGCCCGCGCGCTGGTGCCGGGAGGGAGTTTGTTGCTGGCGGGGCTGCTGG
>JANMCD010000242.1:0-3202 GCA_031360905.1 Novosphingobium sp. | reverse complement strand
GCCGCTGCGCTGGGTCTTGGAGCCAGCGGATTTTGCGGTGGTGGTGGATTCCAGCAACTGGATGGTGACGGGATCGCCTACGGCGCGCGCGCGCAGCCCTTCGTGGAGCGGGGCATAGCCGGTCGAAGCGTTGAAGATGCTGCCGTTCGCGGGGTGCGGGAGAGGGGCCGGGGCCGGGAGGGTGGGTTCGAAGCCGGAGGGGGGCGAGGATTTGGCGAGGGCGGGGGATGAAGCCAGGGCCAGTGCGAAAACAGCTTGGCCAATAGCTCCAACCCCGCTCAGCCTGAGCTTGTCGAAGGCCGCGCGCCAAGCCCTACCGTCGCCTGGGTGCTTCGACAAGCTCAGCATGAGCGGGGTTTGTCTATGGGTCCGCAGGTTCATCTTCACAGCGTCTGGTTCGCGTTCTTGAGCATCTCGTCCACGGCCGAGATCATCTTGGAATTGATTTCATAGGCGCGCTGGCATTCGATCATGTCGACCAGCTCCTCGACGACGTTGACGTTGGAGCTTTCCAGCATCCCCTGGCGGATCTGGCCGCGCCCGCCCTGGCCGGCGGCGCCGAGCTGGGCCGGGCCGCTGGCGCCGGTCTCCATCAGGAAATTGTCGCCCGCCGCCTGCAGTCCGCCTGCATTGGCGAAGCTGGCGACGGTGATCTGGCCGAGCTGTTGCGCGTCGCCATTGCCCGCCACAACGGCCGACACCGTGCCGTCGCCGGCAATCGACAGCGTCACCGTACCCTCCGGCACCGAAATCGCCGGCAGCACCGGATAGCCTTGCGAAGTCACCAGCTGGCCCTCGGCCGAGCGGGTGAAATTGCCGGCCCTGGTGTAGCCGAGCTGGCCGCCGGGCAGTTGCACCTGAAAATAGCCGTCGCCGTCCAGCGCCAGGTCAAGCGGGTTGCCGGTGGTGCTCAGCGAGCCCTGGCCCTGGATCCGCGTGGTCGATTGAATGCTGACCCCGGTGCCAAGGTTGAGCCCGATAGCATAGGCGGTCTCGCTCGACGACTGCTGGCCTGCCACCCGCACGTCCTGATAGGCCAGCGTGGCGAAATTGGCGCGGTCGCGCTTGAAGCCGGTGGTGCCGACATTGGCGAGATTGTTGGCGATAACGCGCATCCGCGCGTCCTGCGCTTCGAGGCCGGTGCGGGCGACGTGGAGGGCTGAAGTGGGCATGGGTTACTCCTTAAATCCTCCCCGGGACGGGGAGGTGGCATCGCGTAGCGATGACGGAGGGGACGGGAGTTCTCGATTTGGCGCTGCTCGGGAGGAGAGGTCTCGACCCCTCCGCCCCTGCGGGGCACCTCCCCGTTCCGGGGAGGATTGAGGTATCCCCGATCATCACGACATCCGCATCAGCTGCGCGCCGCCCTCGTCGAGTTCCTTGGCGGTGGCGACGAGTTTGGTGCGCATGTCGTAAAGGCGCTGGGCTTCGACCATTTCGACCAAGACTTCGGTCGGATCGACATTCGACTGTTCGAGCGCGCCGACCTGGACGCGGGCATCCTCATCCAGCGGCAGCACGCCGCCGCCCGGCACCCGGAACAGGCCGGCCAGATCCTTGACGATTGCGGTGCCGCGGTAGTTGGCGAGCTTGAGCCGCTCCAGCCTGACTGGCGGCTGGTCGGGTGTCTGCGGGTTGGAGAGCATCACCGCGCCATCGGGCGCGATCGAGACGCGGCTGCCGGACGGCACGCTGATCGGTCCGTTCTCGCCGATCACGGGCAGGCCCTCGCCATTCTGCACCAGGCCGGTGGCGGAGACCGAGAGGTCGCCGCGCCTGGTATAGGCCTCGCCGCCGTCCTGCGACTGGACGGTGAGCAGTGTTTCGCCGGTCATCGCCAGATCGAGCTCGCGCCCGGTCTGGGTGAACGAGCCGGCCCGCATAACGGCGCCGCGGACTTCGCCCGAGGTCATCGAGCGGGCCTCCAGCCTTGGCCCCTCCAGCGTCATCGGAGTAAACTCCAGGGTCTCGGCGCGAAAGCCGATGGTTTGCGAATTGGCCATGTTCGACGCGATCACGCGCTGGCGCATCATCGAGGCGTTCATGCCCGAGACGGCGGTGTAGATCAGCCGGTCCATTATCATTTCCTCAAGCGGGGTTTAGGTTGGGCCCTAAGTCCGCAGGTTGATGATCGTCTGCGAGATCTGGGTGGCGGTATCGATCGCCTTGGCGTTGGCCTGAAAATTGCGCTGGGCGGTGATCAGCCCGACCAGTTCCTCGGCGATATCAACGTTCGAGCGTTCGAGCGCGCCGGACAGAAGCTTGCCGTATTGCCCGGTCCCGGGCTCGCCGTATCTGGCCGCGCCCGACAGACCATTGGCCTGCCAGTTCGACGAGCCGGTCTGCAACAGGCCGGTGGGCGCGATGAAGCTGGCGAGGGCGATCTTGCCGACGAACTGGTTGGTGCCGTCCGCAAACGTGGCGACGATATTGCCGTCGTCGCGCACCGTCACCCCGGCGAAGTTCGAGCCGGCCGCATTGGTCGCGGGCACCTGCACGTCCTGCGGCGTGGTCGATGTGGATGTACCGGTGGCATCGACCGGGAACACCTGCAGCCGGTTGTTTTCGCCATCATGGATGAAGCCCTGTTCGTCCATAACGAAGCTGCCGTTGCGGGTGAAATAGGTCTGGCCGGTGATCGCGGCTTTGGTCGAGAAGAAGCCGTCGCCGTTGATCGCGAGATCGAGCGCCGAGCCGGTCTGTTCGATCGGGCCGAGCGCAAAATTCTGGCTGATCGCCTCAACCGTGGCGCCGATGCCCTGAATCAGCTTGGGATTGGAATAGGCCGAACCGGCGACGATATCGGAGAATTCGACCCGGCTCTTCTTGAAGCCGGTGGTTTCCACATTGGCGATGTTGTGGGCGATGACGCCGAGGTCGGTCTGGGCGTTCTTCAGCCCGTTAAGCGAAGTATAGAATGACATAGCCTAGTTTCCTTATGATGTCAGACGGTGGTTTTGGCGGCGGCCCCCGAGGCCAGCACGGCGTCGAGCTTTGCGGAAATCTGCTGCAGCGTGGTGTTGACGTCGTTGATTCCGGCGAGCGAGGAGAACTGCGCCATCTGCGCCAGCATTTCCTTGTTATCCATCGGCTCGAACGGGTCCTGCTGTTGCAGCTGGGTGGTCATCAGCTTGATGAAATCGCCCTGGCCGAGCGCGGCGAAGCCGGTCTTGGCGGCGGGCGCGACGAGTGCGGCGGAATT
>JANMCD010000198.1:0-2436 GCA_031360905.1 Novosphingobium sp. | reverse complement strand
ACCGCGCGGCTGAGCTGCGACAGCGCGATCACCGGCACCGAGAGTTCCTTGGCCAGCGTCTTGAGGCCGCGGCTGATCTCCGAAATCTCGTTGACCCGGTTGTCGCTGGCGCGGCCGGTGCCCTGGAGCAGCTGGAGATAGTCTACAACGATCAACCCGATATCGTGCCGCCGCTTGAGCCGCCGGGCGCGGGTGCGCAGCGCAGCGATCGACAGGGCGGGGGTATCGTCGATATAGAGCGGCAGTTCGGCCAGGCGCTGGCTGGCGAAACTGAGCTTCTGGAAATCCTCGCGGGTGATCTTGCCCATCCGCAGCGCCTCCGAGCTGATCCCGGACTGCTCGGCGAGAATGCGGGTGGCGAGCTGGTCGGCGCTCATTTCGAGGCTGAAAAAGGCGCATGCCGCGCCGACCGACTTGGCCGGCTCAATGCCGTCGGCGAGATCGCGGCGCAGGCGGTCGGCGGCGTTGAAGGCGATATTGGTAGCAAGCGCGGTTTTACCCATGCCAGGCCGGCCAGCCAGGATAATCAGGTCGCTGTCGTGAAGCCCGCCGATCTTCTCGTTGAGTGTCGTCAGCCCGGTGGTCTTTCCCGAAATGTGGCCGCCGGAATTGAACGCCTTTTCGATGGCGGTGATGGCAGTGCGGGTGGCGGTGCTGAAGCTTTGCGCCTCGCTTTGCGCACCAGCGCCTTCCGCCACGCTATAGAGCGCCGCCTCGGCAAGTTCGATCTGTTCGAGCGGCGCGACCGATTCGGAGGTGTCGAGCGCCCCCTCGACGAGATTGCGGCCGACGCTGACCAACTCGCGCAGCAGGGCGAGATCGTAAATCTGTTCGGCGAGTTCGCGCGGGGCGAGCAGCCCCTGGCCGTCTGCCGTCAGCCGGGCAAGGTAGGTCAGCCCGCCGAGTTCCTTGAGCGCCTCGTCCGATTCGAAATAGGGGCGCAGGGTGACCGGAGTCACGACCGCCTTGCGGTCCAGCAGCTGGAGGATGCGCTCATAAATGCGCGCATGCACCGGCTCGAAGAAATGCTTGTGATGGAGCTGCACCGGCAGCTCCTCGATCACCCGGTTGTCAATCAGCACGGCGCCAAGAAAGGCGGCTTCCGCCTCGATATTGGCGGGCAAGGCGCGGATTGCCGGCTCGGCGGCGGTGCGGATCAAGAGGTCATGGTCGGGCATAAGCGGGTTGCAATGCGCCGACTGCGGGCGGCTCGCAAGCAGGGATCGCGCGAAGATTTTTGCACAGGGTGTGGAAGGGTATTCCGCCCCTCCACGGAGAGGTTTAACGACCCCCTTGCCCCTTCATGCTGCATTTGCGAAAAGCGCGCCGCCATGGTGGACCCGCGCATTTCCCATATCGAACTCGACGAAGCGACCATCATCTGGCGCAACGCCGATATCGAGCAAGAGCGCCGCATCGCCATCTTCGATTTGATCGAGGAAAATAGCTTCAAACCGCTGCGCTCGTTTGATGCGGGTCATGAAGGGCCCTACCGCCTGCGGCTCGCGGTGCAGGATGGTCGGCTGGCGCTGGAAGTTGGCGATGCGGACGGGGAGCAGCTGGAGTTGCTGGTGCTTGGCCTCGGTCGATTCCGCCGCCCGATCCGTGAATATTTTGCCATTTGCGACAGCTATTACCAGGCGATCCGCAAGGCGACGGCGCACGAAATCGAGACGATCGACATGGCCCGGCGCGGCGTTCACAACGACGCGGCGGATTTGCTGCTCGAGCGGTTGCAGGGCAAGGTCGAAACCGACTTCGCCACAGCTCGCCGGCTGTTCACCCTGATCTGCGTGCTGCATATCAGGGGCTGAAGCGTGGTGCGAAAAAGTCGGAAGCGGTTTTTCGCAAACAACGATGCGACAACAGTTACTGCGCGCGGGGAGGTGGTGAATGGCACGACGAAGACGCAGCAGCGCTACCCAGTTGCGCTGGCTGGGCGCGTTGCTGCTGGCGGGCTTGCTGGCCGGAGGGTTCGGCTGGTGGCACCTGCGCCACTGGCTGCCGGACCCGAAGGCCTATCCGGTGCAGGGCGTCGAGATCGGCGCCAGGGACGGCGAGGTCGATTGGCGGGCGGTGAAGGCGATCGGCGCCGATTTCGCCTATCTCGACGCCAGCGCCAGCGTCTTCGCCCGCGATCCGGCGTTTTCCCGCAATCTTGAGGAGGCGCGGGCAGCGCGCTTGCAGGTCGGGGCGGTGCATCGCTACGATCCGTGCCAGCCGGCGGAGAAACAGGCCGCCAATTTCGTCACGGTGGTGCCGCGCGATGCGACCCTGCTGCCGCCGGCGGTGGCGCTCGATCTGCTGGCCGAGGACTGTCCGATCCGGGTGAGCGATGCCAAGGTGGAGAGCGAGTTGATGACTTTTGTCAACGAGGTCGAGACGCATACCGGCAAACCGGTCCTGCTCAAGCTCGCGCCCGCTTTCGAGAAGCGC
>JANMCD010000177.1:0-9068 GCA_031360905.1 Novosphingobium sp. | reverse complement strand
GAATTCATCCCGCAGCCGCCGCGTCCGACCGACAAGCCGTTCCTGATGCCGGTGGAAGACGTGTTCTCGATCTCGGGTCGCGGCACCGTTGTTACCGGCCGGATCGAGGCCGGCATCGTCAAGGTCGGCGAGGAAGTCGAGATTGTTGGCCTCAAGGACACCCGCAAGACTGTCGTCACCGGCGTCGAAATGTTCCGCAAGCTGCTCGATCAGGGCATGGCCGGCGACAACGTTGGCGCGCTGATCCGCGGCGTCGCCCGCGAAGAGGTCGAGCGCGGCCAAGTGCTGTGCAAGCCCGGTTCGGTCACGCCGCACACCGAGTTCAGCGCCGAGGTCTATGTGCTGTCGAAGGACGAGGGCGGTCGTCACACGCCGTTCTTCGCCAACTACCGTCCGCAGTTCTATTTCCGCACCACCGACGTCACTGGCGAGGTTATTCTCCCCGAAGGCACCGAGATGGTTATGCCGGGCGACAACGTCACGATTGGCGTCAAACTGATCGCGCCGATCGCGATGGATCCGGGTCTGCGTTTCGCCATTCGCGAAGGTGGCCGGACTGTCGGTTCCGGGGTTGTCAGCGCGATCACCAAGTAATATAGGCCGCACTCCGCCGGGGGATTCGCCAGAAATTTGGCGATACCCCCGGCGGCCGGTTTTCAGCCGTCATCCAGTCCTACGGCACACGCGGGACAGGATGGCGATTTTGTTTTGCTCTTTCTCATCGGTAGTTGGACATGGACGCGCAGAATATCCGCATTCGCCTCAAGGCATTCGATCACCGGGTGCTTGACCAGGCGACTGGCGAGATCGCGGATACCGCTCGCCGCACTGGCGCGCTGATCCGTGGCCCCATTCCCCTGCCGACGAGGATTGAGAAATTCACCGTCAACCGCGGACCGCACATCGACAAGAAGTCGCGTGAGCAGTTCGAGGTTCGCACATACAAGCGGCTGCTCGACATCGTGCAGCCCAACGCCACCACCGTGGACGCGCTGATGAAGCTCGACCTCGCGGCCGGCGTCAACGTTGAGATCAAGCTGGCGTAAGCCGGTAAGGCCCGTCACCCCGGCTTGCCGGGATGACGATCAAGACACTCGGGATACCGCCGGCCAGTTGCCGGGCATGCGTCCCCCGTCTCGCTGCTTCCACCCATGTTCGGGGGGAGTGGCACTCAGCCCGGACGGGGCTCGTACATATCATGGGCTGGACACGCCTGCGGGGAATGGCTCCGCAGGCCTCTGTTGAGGAGTTTGGATCATGCGTACCGGCGTGATCGCCAGAAAAGTGGGGATGACCCGCCTGTTCCAGGAGGACGGGCGGCATGTTCCCGTTACTGTTCTGTCGCTAGAAGATTGTCAGGTGGTTTCGGTTCGCTCCGCTGAGCGCGACGGCTATGTCGCGCTCCAGCTCGGCGCAGGCCAGGCCAAGCAGAAGAACGTCGCCAAACCGCAGCGTGAGCACTTCGCCAAGGCGCAGGTGCCGCTCAAGGCGCGCGTTCGCGAATTTCGCGTGGCTGACGATGCCCTGCTCGACGTCGGAGCTTCGATCGCCGCCTCGCATTTTGTGCCGGGCCAGCTGGTCGACGTTGCCGGCCATACGCAGGGTAAGGGCTTTGCCGGCGGCATGAAGCGCTGGGGCTTCGGCGGCATGAGCGCGTCGCACGGCGTCTCGGTCAGCCACCGCGCGCTGGGTTCGACCGGGCAGCGTCAGGATCCGGGCAAAGTGTTCAAGAACAAGAAGATGGCCGGCCACATGGGCGATCGTGAGCGGACCCAGCAAAATCTGGAAGTCGTGCGCGTCGATGACGAACGCGGGCTGATTTTCGTCAAGGGTTCGGTGCCCGGCGCAAAGAATGCCTGGCTGACCGTTTGCGATTCCGTGAAGGTCGCCCGCCACGCCGAGGCGCCTTATCCGGGTGCGGTAAAGAGCGCGGCAAACGGTACCGACGATATCGCCGAGGATGCCACCGAGACTGCGGGCACACCTGCGGACGATACCGCAACTGCCGAAACCGCCGGTGGCGCCACCGAAAATGGGGAGGGCTAAATCGTGAAGGTCAAGGTCCTCAACCTCGATGGTTCGGCCGGTAAGGGCGACATCGAACTCAATGATGCGGTGTTCGGCATTGAGCCGCGCGCCGACATCCTTCACCGGGTCGTCACCTGGCAGCTCGAGAACCGCCGCGGCATCGCCCGCGCCACTCGTGAGCGCTCGGAAGTCGCCCGCACCGGCAAGAAATTCGGCAACCAGAAGGGCGGCGGCACCGCCCGCCACGGCGATCGCGCCGCGCCGATCTTCATCGGCGGCGGCAAGGCCCACGGCGCCCGCCGCCGTGAATTTGACGTGTCGCTGAACAAGAAGGTCCGCGCCCTCGGCCTCAAAATGGCTCTTTCGGTCAAGGCGAAAGAAGGTCTCATCGTGCTGGACACGCTCGACATCAAGGATGCCAAGACCAAGGCATTGGCTGGTCAGCTCGCCAAGGCGAACTGGGGCAAGAAGGTGCTGGTGATCGATGGCGAGGCAGTGAACGAGGGCTTCGCCCGCGCTGCCGGCAACCTCGTCGGGATCAACGTCCTCCCGGCAGTTGGCGCCAATGTCTACGACATCCTCAGGCATGACACGCTGGTGCTGACGCGCGCTGCGGTCGAACGGTTGGAGGCGCGTTTCAATGGCTAAGGCCCCGAAAAAAGCGGCGAAGGTCGACGGTATCGATACCCGTCACTATGACGTGATCGTTGCCCCGCACATCACCGAAAAGGCGACCCTGCTCAGCGAGTTCAACGCCGTGGTCTTCCGCGTCGCCAATGCGGCGACCAAGCCTGAGATCAAGGCGGCAGTCGAGGCGCTGTTCAGTGTCAAGGTGACCAAGGTCAATACGATCACCCAAAAGGGCAAGACCAAGCGGTGGAAGGGCAAGCCTTACACTCGCTCGGACGTCAAGAAGGCCGTTGTGACCCTGGCTGACGGCCAGTCGATCGACGTCACCAGCGGAATCTGAGGCGGACCATGGCACTCAAAAGTTATAACCCGACCAGTCCCGCCAGGCGCGCGCTGATCCTCGTCGACAAATCGTCGTTGTGGAAGGGCAAGCCGGTCAAGGCGCTGACCGAAGGCAAGCACAAGAGCGGCGGCCGTAACAACAAGGGCCATGTCACCTCGCGGGGCATCGCCGGCGGCCACAAGCAAAAGTACCGGATCATCGATTTCAAACGCCGCAAGTGGGACATGCCCGCAACTGTGGAACGCCTGGAATACGATCCCAATCGCACCGCCTTCATCGCGCTGATCAAATATACCGACGGCGAGCAGGTCTATATCCTTGCGCCGCAGCGGCTCGCGGTGGGCGATTCGGTCGTTGCCGGCGAAAAGACGGATGTGAAGCCGGGCAACGCCATGCCGCTCAGTCAGATGCCGGTCGGCACCATCATCCACAACGTCGAGATGAAGCCAGGCAAGGGCGGGCAGATTGCCCGTTCGGCGGGGACTTACGTTCAGCTTGTCGGCCGCGACCGGGGCATGGTCATCGTCCGGCTAAACTCGGGCGAGCAGCGCTATCTGCGCGGTGACTGCATGGGTACGGTTGGCGCGGTGTCGAACCCGGACAACCAGAACCAGAACTTCGGCAAGGCTGGCCGGACTCGCTGGCAGGGCCGCCGGCCGTTGACCCGCGGTGTCGCCAAGAACCCGGTCGATCATCCGCACGGCGGCGGCGAAGGCCGCACGTCCGGTGGCCGTCATCCCGTCACGCCCTGGGGCAAGCCGACCAAGGGCGCCCGCACCCGCAACAACAAGCAGACGGACAAGATGATTATCCGTTCGCGTCACGCGAAGAAGAAGAGGTAAGCCCGCCATGGCACGTTCCGTCTGGAAAGGCCCCTTTGTCGATCTGCACCTGCTGAAGAAGGCAGAAGCTGTGCAGGATCAGACAACCCGCGCCGCTCCCATCAAGACCTGGTCGCGGCGTTCGACAATTTTGCCGCAGTTCGTCGGTCTGACGTTCAGCGTCTACAACGGCCGCAAGTTCATCCCGGTCTCGGTCAACGAAGACATGGTCGGTCACAAGCTGGGCGAGTTCGCGCCGACGCGGACGTTCCCCGGGCATGCCGCCGACAAGAAGGGCAAGCGCTGATGGGCAAGGAAAAATCTCCGCGCCGGGTGGCGGACAACGAGGCACTTTCGGTTGGTACGCAGATTCGCGGGTCGGCGCAGAAGCTCAATCTTGTCGCCGGGCTGATCCGCGGCAAACGGGCCGAGGACGCGATGAACATCCTCACCTTCTGCAAGAAGGCGATGGCGATGGAGGCACGCAAGGTGCTCGAATCCGCGATCGCCAATGCCGAGAACAACCACAATCTCGACGTCGATTCGCTGGTGGTTGCCGAGGCGAGCGTCGGCAAGTCGATCACCATGAAGCGTTTCCATACGCGCGGACGCGGTAAGTCGACCCGCATCCTCAAGCCATTTTCGCGGTTGCGCATTGTCGTCCGCGAAGTTCAGGAGGCCTGAGCGATGGGTCACAAGAGCAATCCGATCGGCCTCAGGCTGCAGATCAACCGCACCTGGGACAGCCGCTGGTACGCCGAAGGCCGCAAATACGCCTCGATGCTTGAGGAAGACCTCAAGATCCGCAAGTTCATCATGGAAACGATGCCGCAGGCGGCGATCTCCAAGGTGGTGATCGAGCGTCCGGCCAAGCTGTGCCGCATCTCGATCTATGCCGCCCGCCCCGGAGTGATCATTGGCAAGAAGGGTGCGGACATCGAAAAGCTGCGCCTGCAACTGGCCTCGAAAACCAAGAGCGACGTCAAGCTCAACATCGTCGAAATCCGCAAACCGGAAATCGATGCGAAGCTCGTCGCCCAGGGCATTGCCGACCAGCTGATCCGCCGCATCGCGTTTCGCCGGGCGATGAAGCGCGCGATGCAATCGGCTATGCGTCTGGGCGCCGAGGGCATCAAGATCACCTGCGGCGGCCGCTTGGGTGGTGCTGAAATTGCGCGCGTCGAATCGTATCGCGAAGGGCGGGTACCGGCTCACACGCTCCGCGCCAATATCGATTATGCCGAAGCCGAGGCGCTGACCGCTTACGGCATCATCGGCATCAAGTGCTGGATCTTCAAGGGCGAGATTCTCGGCCATGACCCGATGGCGCAGGACCGGCTGATGATGGAGGCGCAAACCTCCGGCGTCCGTCCGGCTTCCGACCGGCGCTAAGGCAGAGTAGAAACCATGCTGCAACCGAAGAAACACAAGTTCCGCAAGGCCTTCAAGGGCCGGATCAAGGGCGACGCCAAGGGTGGCACCGATCTCAACTTCGGCTCCTACGGCCTGAAGGCGATGGAGCCGGAGCGGATCACCGCGCGTCAGATCGAGGCTGCCCGCCGCGCGATCACCCGGCACATCAAGCGCCAGGGGCGGCTCTGGATTCGTATTTTCCCGGATGTTCCAGTGTCGAAAAAGCCTGCCGAAGTCCGTCAGGGCAAGGGCAAGGGCGCGGTCGAATATTGGGCGGCGCGGGTCAAGCCGGGCCGCATCCTGTTCGAGCTCGACGGGGTTCCCGGCCCAATCGCCGCGGTTGCCTTCCAGCGCGCGGCAATGAAGCTGCCAATCAAGGTCAAGGTCGTCGCCCGCCTGGGTGACACCTCGCATCTGGGAGCGGAATGATGGTTGCGAAGAAATCCAACAAGGTCGAGGACATGCGCGTCAAGAGTGACGACCAGCTGTCCGGCGATCTGGCCGAATTGAAGCGTGAGGCATTCAACCTGCGTTTTCAGGCGGCGACCAACCAGCTCGAACGTCCGGCGCGCATCAAGGAAGTGCGCCGCGACATCGCCCGCATCAAGACGCTGCAGACCGAGCGCACCAAGCCAGAGAAATCTGGCTCGGCTGCCCCAAAATCGTCCACTGGGGCGTAAGGAAACACCCATGCCAAAGCGTATCCTGGTAGGAACGGTGGTCTCCGACAAGACCGACAAGACCGTGGTGGTGAAGGTCGAGCGCAAGGTGAAGCACGCGCTTTACGGCAAGATCATGCGCCGCTCGAAGAAGTATCATGCCCACGACGAGGACAATTCCTTCAAGTCTGGCGAGACCGTGCGGATTGAAGAGACCCGCCCGATCTCAAAGCTGAAGACCTGGAAGGTTATCGACCGCGTCACGGCGAGCAAGACGGCGGCGGTCGAAGCCGACGTTTGATCGGTCCGCCCGGCAGCGGGCGGACAGGATTTCTGGAACTACCGGGGCCAAGGTTTTTGGGCATCCCGGCAAGCCGACTGAGAAGGAACCGGATCGATGATCCAGATGCAGTCCAATCTCGACGTCGCGGATAACAGCGGCGCGAAGCGCGTCCAGTGCATCAAGGTGCTGGGCGGCTCGAAGCGGCGCACGGCCGGCGTCGGCGACGTCATCGTGGTGTCGGTCAAGGAAGCGCAGCCGCGTGCCCGCGTCAAGAAAGGCGATGTTCACCGCGCGGTGATCGTGCGCACCCGCAAGGAAGTGCGCCGCACCGATGGCAGCGTGATCCGTTTCGACACCAATGCCGCGGTGCTGATCAACAAAAACGAGGAGCCGATCGGCACCCGTATCTTCGGCCCGGTGGTGCGCGAGCTGCGCGGTCGCGGTTTCATGAAGATCATCAGCCTTGCGCCGGAGGTGCTGTAATGGCCGCCGCCAAGATCAAAAAGGGCGACAGCGTCGTCGTCCGTTCGGGCAAGGACAAGGGCCGCACCGGCACGGTGCTACAGGTCATGCCCAAGGCCGAAAAGCTGCTGGTGCAGGGCGTCAATGTCGCCACCCGCCATCGCAAGCCAACGCAGACCGAGCCGCAGGGCGGGATCGAACGCCGCGAGGCGCCGATGCATATTTCCAAGGTTTCGCTTGCCGATCCGAAAGACGGCAAGCCGACCCGCGTGCGCTTCGAAGTGAAGGACGGCAAAAAGCTGCGCGTCGCCGTCAGGTCCGGGGAGACGATTGATGGCTGAGAACTACACGCCGCGGATGAAGCAGCGCTACCAGGACGTCATCACCAAGGCGATGACCGAGCGCTTCGGCTATACCAACCCCATGCAGGTGCCCCGGATCGAGAAGATCACGATCAACATGGGCGTCGGCGAAGGCACGCAGGACCGCAAGAAGGTCACCATCGCCGCCGAGGAAATGGCGCTGATCGCCGGCCAGAAACCGGTGATTACCAAGGCCAAGAAATCGGTCGCCCAGTTCAAGCTGCGCGAGGGCATGGCGATCGGCTGCAAGGTCACGCTGCGCCGTGAGCGCATGTACGAATTCCTCGACCGGCTGATTACTGTCGCCATGCCGCGCATCCGCGACTTTCGCGGGCTCAACCCGAAGAGCTTCGACGGGCGCGGCAACTACGCAATGGGTCTGAAAGAGCAGATCATCTTTCCCGAGATCAGCTACGACCAGATCGACAAGGTGCGGGGCATGGACATCATGGTCACCACCACCGCCAGGACCGACGACGAAGCGCGCGAGCTGCTGCGTCTGTTCGGTTTCCCGTTCCCGCCGGAAGCTGTCGAAGAGCAGCAAGCCGCTTAGTCCAGATTTGCAGAAGAGAGCTTAAGTCCATGGCGAAACTGAGTTCGGTCAATAAAAACGAGCGCCGCAAGAAGCTCGTTGTGAAATATGCGGCCAAATACGCCGCGCTGAAGGCCCAGGCGGGCGACAAGTCGCTCGACGATACCGCGCGGCTGATGGCGCGGTTGAAGATGGCCGAGCTACCGCGCAATGCGAATCCCACCCGGGTGCGCAACCGCTGCGCCACCACCGGCCGCCCGCGCGGCTATTATCGCAAGTTCGGCCTCTGCCGGATCGAGCTGCGGGATCTCGCCAACAAAGGCATGATCCCCGGCGTGACCAAGTCGAGCTGGTAAGGACGGGATAGGAATTAGCGATGGCATTGACCGATCCCCTGGGTGACATGCTCACCCGTATCCGCAACGGCCAGCGGGCGAAGAAGGACACTGTCCTCTCGCCAGCCTCGAAGTTGCGCGCCCGCGTGCTCGAGGTGCTGCAGCGCGAAGGCTATATCCGCGGCTACAGCGAGGACGCCACCGGCGTTCACCCGCAGCTGCGCATCGAGCTGAAATATTTCGAGGGCGAACCTGCGATCAAGCATGTCGCCCGCGTGTCCAAGCCGGGCCGGCGGGTCTATTCGGGCAGCCGCGAGCTGCCGGTGATCCGCAACGGGCTTGGCATCACCATCGTCTCGACCCCGCGCGGCGTGCTTTCGGATGCCGAAGCGCGCACACAGAACGTCGGCGGCGAAGTGCTGGCGGAGGTGTACTGATGAGCCGCATCGGCAAACGTCCGGTTGCCATCCCGAGCGGGGTCAGCGCCGGCATCGCGGACGGCATCCTCACCGTGAAGGGCCCCAAGGGCGCGCTCACGCTCAAGCTGCGCGACGAGATCAGCTATACCGTCGATGGCGACAGCATCCTGGTCAAACCGGCCAATGACACCAAGGGCGCGCGCGCCTTCTGGGGCATGCAGCGCACGCTGGTTGACAATCTGGTGACCGGGGTGACCGTGGGTTATACCAAGGTGCTGGAGATAACCGGCGTCGGCTACCGCGCCAATTCGCAGGGGCCGCGCAAGCTCAAGCTGCAGCTCGGTTACAGCCATGACGTCGATTACGAGGTGCCGGAAGGCATCGACATCAAGACCCCGGACAACACCACGATCGAGATTTCCGGGATCGACAAGCAGAAGGTCGGCCAGGTTGCCGCCGAGATTCGCCGCTGGCGCAAGCCCGAACCCTATAAGGGCAAGGGCATCAGATACCGCGGCGAGTACATCTTCCGCAAGGAAGGGAAGAAGAAGTAATGGCCAAGCTCTCCCTGTTCGACCGCCGCCGCCGGCGGGTTCGCACTGCGCTCAAGGCGCACGCCTTTGGCCGTCCGCGGCTTTCGGTGCACCGTTCGGGTCGTCACATCTACGCGCAGATCATCGACGACGCAGCTGGCCGCACCGTGGCCGCCGCCTCGACCCTCGGGTCGAAGGGCGGTTCGAACGTCGATGCTGCTGCCAAGGTTGGCGCTTCGCTGGCCGAG
>JANMCD010000141.1:0-3247 GCA_031360905.1 Novosphingobium sp. | reverse complement strand
GGTCAGACGCGGCGCGAAATAGAGCGGGCTGGGGCGGCCGACGTAATGTTCGAGCAGATCCTCGAATTCCTCGGCGAAGGCGGGATCGGCCTTGGCGCGGCGGTATTCCGCCTCGAGCTCAAGCACCAGCGGCATCAGCGTCTCGGCGACATAGCGGCCGCCGAACTGGCCGAAGTGGCCCTGGCTGTCGGGCTGGTTGCGGAAGGAGTTGGGAATCTCGGTCATCATTGCCTTCAGGAGCTTTGGGCCGCTTTGCAGAAGGCGGCGATTTTGTCCATGTCCTTGACGCCTGGCGCGCTTTCGACGCCGGAGGAGGTGTCCACCAGCGGCGCGGCTGTGAGCCGGATGGCCTCAGCGACATTGTCCGGGCTCAGACCGCCGGCGAGGCCCCAGGCGATGGGGCTCTTCCACCCGGCGACCAGGCTCCAGTCAAACGAGAGCCCCATGCCGCCGGGCAGCGACGAGCCCTTTGGCGTCTTGGCGTCGAACAGGATCAGGTCGGCAGCGCCGGCATAGACTGCGGCGCGATCGACGTCGGACTTCGCGGCGATGGGCAACGCCTTCCACACCGGCAATCCGAATTGTGCCTTCAGCTGTGCCGCCCGGGCGGGGGTTTCGCTGCCGTGGAGCTGGAGGGCATCGAGCCGCGCGGCGGTAACCGCGTCGGCGATGGCGGCATCATCGGCATCAACGAACAGGCCGACGCGGGTAATCCGGCCATCAGCTCGGGCAGCAAGCGCTGCGGCATCGGTGAGCGACAAATTGCGGGGCGACGGCGGGAAGAAGACCAGTCCGGCATAGTCGGCCCGCGCCTTGATCGCTGCATCCAGTGCGCGGGCGTTGGTCAGGCCGCAGATTTTGATGGCGGGGGCGGACATGGGCTTCCCTTAGCCAAAGCTCCGCTCGTGTCGAGCGCTTCTCCGTGCCCAGCGCGAGAAGGGATTACGGCGCCAGATCGAACAGCACCGTCACCGTCGCAGTCATCTGCAACTCGCCCGCTTGGACCGGCGAGGACGGCGGTGCGCTCATAGCCTCGCCTCGCGCGAATACGGCTGGCGGCGGCGCGTAATAGCCGCCGCTTTCGCTGATCGAGACGATCCGTACCACTCGCAGGCCCGCCGCCCGCGCATAGAGTTCCGCCCGCGAGCGCGCGGTCGTCATTGCCGCCAGCCTGGCCTCATCCAGCGCCGGATCGGGATCGTCCATCTGGAATGCGGGCCCGTTGACCTGATTGGCCCCGGCGGTCACTAATGTGTCGATCACCTTGCCATAATCGCCCAGCCGGCGCTGGCGGACCGAGACGTTATTGGACACGGTGTAACCAACAATCTTCTGCACCAGGGCTTCGGGCGGCGGCGGCGTATAGGGTTGTCCACTGGTCCGCGCTATCAGCATCGCGTCGCGTTCCGGATTCGAATAGATCGGATTGATGCTAAGATTGCTCGTCTGGATATCGCGCTCGGCAATCCCGGCGCGTTTCAGTTCGGCGATCACCCGGGTCATCGCCCGCGCATTTTCGCCAAGCGCGTCACCGGCATTCTTGCCCTGAGTGGTGACGCCGGCGGTGAACACTGCCAAATCCGGTGTGCGCAGCGAGCGGCCCTCGGCATTGACGGTCAGCAGGCTGTGCCCGGCTTCGATAAGGGGAAGTGGACCGATCTGCTGGGCGGAAACAGGAACGGCGAGCAAGGCGGCAAGCGATGCGGCACAGGCCAGGACGATACGCTTCAACGGCTTTCTCCTTCGATCCATCGCGGAATGAATGCGGGGCGCAAGCTTGCCGCAGGCTGAACCTGCGAAAGGCTAAAGCGTCTCCTCGATTGATCGCGCCGCAGCCAGCGGATCCTCTGCGCGGCTGATCGGGCGGCCGATCACCAGCACGCTGGCGCCCGCGTCGCGCGCCTCGCGCGGGGTAACCGTTCTTTTCTGGTCGGCGAGGCCGTTGCGGCCGTTCCCGTTTGACGGGCGCAGTCCGGGCACCACGAGAAAACCGTCCTTCCATTGCTTGTGGATTGCCGCAACTTCCTGGCCCGAACAGACGATGCCGTCGAGCCCGGCAGCCTGGGCCAGCTCGGCCAGCCGCAGCGCCTGATCGTGGGCGGTGCCGGCAATGCCGGTACGGGCGAGGTCGCGCTCGTCGAGGCTGGTGAGCACGGTGACGGCAACCACCTTGCAGTGCTCGCCCGCCGCCGCCTTGGCATCCTCCATCATCGCGCGCCCGCCGGCGGCATGGACGGTGACGATTGCCGGCTCCAGCACATGCACCGCCTGCATTGCCGCGGCGACAGTATTGGGGATGTCGTGCAGCTTGAGGTCGAGGAAGATCGGCAGGCCGAGATGGGCGATCTCATGGACCCCGTGATGCCCATGGGCACAAAAGAATTCGAGGCCGAGCTTGAGCCCGCCGATATGGCCTCGGACCTTGCGGGCCAGCGCTTCGGCGGCTTCGAGACGTGGCAGGTCGAGTGCCAGAAAAATGGGATTTGTACTCATTTCAGACAGCGGGGCCTTCAGGGGGTTTGGCGGGGGCTTCGGCTTCGAGCTGGGTCGAGGTGGCGATCGGCGGCGAGGCGGGCGGGGTGGCGCTGGCACGGACACTGTTTTCCAGCGCGCCGATCCGCCGCGTCAGCCGCCAGCGGCCAAGTCTGGAGATCAGCCAGGTCGGCAGCATGCCTAGCAGGAAGAAGACCAATGCGATGACGCTGATTGGCCACTCAACATGTAGATAGTTGCTCGAGGACAGCGGCCAGAAGTTCACCGGCGCCTTAGTCCAGTTCATCGCCATAAAGGCGACCAGCGCCGCGGTTACCACCACCCAGACGGCTGTGCGTACTATCTGCATGAAAGCCTCGCGTTTGCGGAGAGCATGTCCTGTGGGAATGCTAGGCGGGATTGGCGAGGAAGGAAAGGGCGACTACTCGCCAAACACCCGCGCGAAAATCCGGTCGACCTGGCCGAAGTGGTAATCGAGGTTGAACTTGTCCTCAAGCTCGGCCCGCGGCAGGGCCGCGCTCACTTCCGGATCGGCTTTCAACAGTTCGAGCAGCGACAGCGCCCCATCGCTCTCCCACACCTTCATCGCATTGCGCTGGACCAGGCGGTAGCTGTCGTCGCGGCTGAGACCGGCCTGGGTCAGCGCCAGCAGCACCCGCTGCGAATGGACCAGTCCGCCCATGCGGTCGAGATTCTTCTGCATCCGTTCGGGGTAGATCAGAAGCTTGTCGATCACGCCGGTCAGCCGCGCGAG
>JANMCD010000132.1:0-4255 GCA_031360905.1 Novosphingobium sp. | reverse complement strand
GCCGCCAGCCTGTTAAAAGGGGGGCTCTTCCCAGATGTATCGGGCGCACCAAAGGCGGCTTGAACTCAAAGCTCCATGCCGTCTGCGACGGGCTGGGCCGGCCCATCATGATGCTGCTCACCGAAGGCCAGATGAGCGACCACAAGGGCGCTTTTCTGCTGTTCTCAGCCCTTCCTCGCGCCAAGGAACTGCTGGCGGACAAAGGCTATGACAGCGACTGGTTCCGCGCCGCGCTAACCGATCGCGGCATCACCCCGTGCATCCCGCCGCGCAAAAACCGCAAACTCCAATACCACTACGACAAAGACCTCTACCGCCAACGTCACAAGATCGAGAATGTCTTCGGCAGGATCAAGGACTGGCGACGCGTCGCCACCCGTTACGACCGATGCGCCCACACCTTCATGTCCGCCATCTGCATCGCCGCAACATGCTGCTACTGGTTGTGATCAATGAGTCCTGACCCTAGAGTGTCAGCGCAAGGTGATGCGGAGGCACGCGGGGGCGGGATGTGGCGCGAGCGAAATGAAGCCGGGCCGCGTATCGGCCGCGACTGCGGACAGGTCGGTGCAGGCCGGACCGTGCGCGGGCGCTGCGGTCATGGCAACGCCAAGCCCGCTCAGCACCAGGGCCCAGAGCCCCAGCCATACCTTCCAGTTCATCCCAGTGCGAATCATGCCCGCAACCTACAGTGTCGCGGTTGATCGCCGGTGAGGCGATGTGGTTACCCGGCATGGTTAACGCGCAGCGGCGCGAGGCGATGGCGAGTCCGCAAACCTGGCTAGCCTGGCGGGGAACCCGAAGGCCCATTCAAACGTAGTGTCTTCATAGACTTGCGCGATCTTGCGCGAGTGCGGAGACATCCCATGGCCGCCAATCCCCGGACCCCTGCCAACCGCCGGCCGCCGGCTCAGCCGCCGCCGATCCGCGACCTTGCCCACGAGGCGCACAACGCTTCGCAAGACGACGAAAGCGAACAGGCCCAGTCGGTCGCCGGCGAGGTGCTGAGGCACGGCGCCGATTTCGGCGGCAGCGAGCGCGTGCCCAGCGGCGGCTTCGGCGAGGAGGGTGGTTCTACCCCCGATCTGGTCGATCACATGAAACAGATGCTCACCGATGGCCGCATCGACATGAGCGCCTATCGCGGCGAGCGCATGGACGACGACGACGAAGACGGCCTTGGCCCCCACGGCCGCGAGAACGACCGACCGCGCGGGGCGCAATAGCCTGCCGCTACAGCCGGGCGAAGATCGCCAGCGCTACGGTGACCCACAGTGCCAGTACGAACAGCAAGCCGAACATGAATGCGCCGCCCCGGTGCATCGGGTTGTTGTAGCCCAGATGCACCGCGCTCTGCACCAGCCGCGCCGCGACATAGGCCCAGGCGAAGATCAGCGCCCAGCCGGTCACCGCTTCCAGCACGAAAGCGGTCAGGCAGGCGGCGTAGAACAGCACCGGCGCCTCGAACAGATTGCCATAATGCCGCACTGCGACAACCGCCGCCGCGGGCTCTGGCGGCCCCTGATGCGCGCGGTAAAAACCCACATCCTGCCCCGCCTTGATCCCCGCCGCCCGCGCCGCCGCCATGCGGATGACGGCGACGAAGGTCAGCAGGACGACGACCAGCATCGGCAGGAAGATGCTGACCGGATTGGTTGCATTGAACATTATGATACCCCCTCGAGTGCTGCGGGTCTCGCCCCGCCGTTCCCGCAGTGAAGATTGCCTGCTCGGGCGCGCAAAGCAAGGGCTTTGCCCAGGGCACCGCTGCGCGGGAGCATTGGGGGGGGTAATATCAAGTCTCGTTGACTACGGCTCATCCCCCTCCCCGGCGGGGAGGGGGTTGGGGGAGCGAGGCCGACCGGCCTCGCGTCCGCGCTGGCATGGGAACCCCCAACCCCAACCCCTCCCCACCGGGGAGGGGCTTTGTAGGTTTCGATCAAGAAGAGTTGGTATTACGCCGCCGCCTTGCGCGAGCGCGTCTGGTCGCCCCGACCGGCAAGAAGTCCGGCGATGGAAATGTCTTCGTCCAGCTCATCCCAATGGAGGCCGTCCTGACTCAGGAAGAATGCCTGGCGTTGTTCGGCGCTCCCGTGAAGCAGCCGGGGAAACCAGACCAGCGGGATGCCGAGGGTACGACCTCATCCAGCTCCACCCAGAAGCTGTGCTCGTCGAAACGTACCGCAAGGGGATCAGGAGAAGTAGTCATTCCAGATGCTTTCGACAGCGGCCCAGTAGTGGTGGTTTTTGTGTGTCAGGATAACCACCAGCCCCGCGGACAGCAGCCCATCTTGCGTTTCGCTCCCGTGCCAAACGTCTCGGGGTGGGCAAAGCCCACCCCGCGCGTCTCATAGCCCGTCAAGGCCCTTGCTGACCAAGATGTTCACCGCAACGCGGCGGTTCTGGGCTTTGCCTTCGGCAGTGTCATTGCTCGCCAGCGGGTCCGCTTCGGACATCCCGGTCGGGGTAAGCATGCGATAGGGTTTCCAGCGGCAGGCCTGCTGAAGATAGTTGATGACGCTGGCGGCCCGCCTTTCGCTAAGCTGCTGGTTATACTCCTCGCTTCCGACTGAATCGGTGTAACCCACAATAAGCATCAAAGCGTTGCTCATCCCCTCGGCTTCGGTTGCTGTGGCGCAGAGTTCGGCCTTGGCCTGAGCGGACAGCACCGCCTTGCCAGTATCGAAGTTCACATTTGTTGTGCCCTTGATATTATACTTGTCGATATCGCCCATGCGGCCGCGCAGCGCCTCTGTTGCCGAGGTCTGTTCCGCAAAGCCCTGTGCGGTGCCATTGCGGATCATCGACGCGGTCTTGAAGTCGCCTTTGCCGAACTTGATCTGGCTCGCGAGGAGAACACTGCCCGCCTGCATGGTCTTGACCGTGACCGGCAGTCCGTTGAGCAGCGAGGCCGCGCCCAAGTCGTTGCGACCGCCGCCAAAGAGTCCGCCGCCGGCTTTGATCTTGGTGGCGTCGTTGATGAAGATGACCCTGCTGGCGCCGTCGGCGCTCGTGACCTTCATCTTGTCCCCGCTGCGCGCGGTGATGGTGCCTTTGATCTCGGGCCCCGGGGTCATTGCAGTCGTATCGGGCAAGGCTTCGCCTTCTACGATGATATTGGGGTCGGGGGCGCGTTGCGGCTGGGCAGCCAAGCTGCCCGACACCGGCACTGTAAGCATGGCAAGCAGGCAGAGAAGTCCTGGCCTTTGGGAAACGACACGCATATGAACACTCCTTCAACCGGCCCCCAGCGGGCCGCGCCTGATGCGGTTAACCTTGCTGGCAGATGAACAGTTCCGGCAAGACCGCAGGTTGCGGGTAGTTCGAGCGTTTCGTGCGGCGAACCGAAGAAGCTGCACCGCAAAGACCGACGTTCATGCTCTGGTGCGCCGGACAACAAGAATTTTGAGAAGCATTGCCTCAACTGACCACCAGCCTTTTCGAATGGTGTAAGGCTGATCGCACAGAAAAATCGGATGTCCGCTTGCCACCCCATAGCAGTCATTCAGGCGCTGTGGTCACACGGGATAATTATAGCTGCTATCACTATACCCCCTCCCCGCCGGAGAGGGGCCGGGGGTGGGGAGCGACGCCGCAAGGCCTCGCGTCCCCGCTGGCGTGGAGCCCCCACCCAACCCCTCGCCAACGGAAAGGGGCTTGATAGGTTCCGATCCATGAGCGGAATCGAGTTGTGCAGCAGGGGCGCCAGGTAATTAGTATTGTGTCCCCGGAACTCCGAAAACTCCCTAGGGGTTGAATAAAGTGTCACCGTAATTGTTCGGAATCACCCTCGGAATTCAGTGCGTACCATCACCTTAATTGCGGAACTACGGGACTGGTCCCTATGCCACAGGTCTCATTAATTTCGAAACAACTTCAGCAATTTTCGTCACATTTTGAGCATCTACCGGACTATCGATCTTATGGACTTCAACAGAATTTCCAAAATATCTATCAGTCAGCCGGTCTCTTATAAGTGTCTTTGTTTCCGTTGGCAGTAACTCGATGAATGGTCCCAAAGTAGAAAGTTCAAGCTCACGCTGACGCGCCCTATCTGCATTTGTTCGATGCCGTGCCGACTCGCGTGCTGTATAGAATGCGGGAAGGGAAATAATTAAGGGGCTGACATAGATAGCAGATAAAGGCTATGTATGTCATATGGTTAGAGTGAGGCGCAGGAGCCGCCTTGGGCGGGGTGTCCAGGAAGAACTGATCAAGTATTTCTGCGGCGGCGTGACGGCACGCACGGCGGCTG
>JANMCD010000113.1:0-8202 GCA_031360905.1 Novosphingobium sp. | reverse complement strand
ATTGCCTTCACCGGCGGTATTGAGAATTTCCGCCCCGGTTGGGGCCGCAGCCAATGGCCGAGAGGCGTATCGAACAGTTGGGAAGCGCCCGGGCACGAGCTTGACGCGGCGCTGGCCGTGCGCCGCAGCGCCGATCAGGCGAGCGCCCTCGCCGCCATCCGCGCTGCATTGAGCGCGGCGGTGGCCAATCCGGCGCTGCGTGCTGACGCGCCCATTTTCCAGTCGGTCGGCGATTATCTCGAAATGCTCAAGCCATCGGGAGCGCTGCCGGCGGACCGCTTGCTGGTCGAGCGCCTCATCGCCGATCCCCGGCTGGAGGATCTGGAAGGCGCGGGGCTGCTGCCGAAAATATTCAATGCCGGCGAGTTGGCCGAGTTGCGGTCGGCGATTATCGCCAAATTGAGTGCTTTGCCCGCAACTGCCGACCCCCGCACCCGTGGCTTGGGCGCTGTGTTAAAGTCCTGGCCAGCTGGAGCATTCGCACAACTCAGCGGCGAGGAACGGCTGCTGCTCAAGGATGTCGATCGCCGGGCGCGCGCAACTGGACTCATCGAGCGGCTTTACGACTTGGGTCCACCGGGCGCGCCAATGCTTGTACAAATCCTTGATGAGCACCAGCGGGCAAAGAGCACCATCAACCGCGACGATCCCAGCCGGGATCAGGTGACCATATCCTTGGACCGCGAAGCACATGGCAATGCTCAGGCGGCTGCGATCAGGGGGCTGTGCCAGCTTGGACCCGCGGCGAAGGGCGAACTTGGCGGCCTGATGGGGATTGAGCAGCGTTCACCCAAGAAGGACTTCGGCGGCAGGGACTGGGACCGGATGATGGTCAGGGTTGGCAAGCCGGTCGATCAGGTGAGCAAACCGGAAAATCTTTCGGGCAGCGAAGCCAATTATCAACGCAATCTTCGCGAATTTCTACATCATTTCAGACCAGACCAGAGTTGCCGATAGGTTATACCAGCGCCGCCACCCCCCAGATCACCCCGACGATCAGGAATGTCCCGGCAATATCGAGCAGCAGCCCTGCTTTAAGCACGCGCGGCAAGGCGACATGCCCGGTCGCCCAGGCGATGGCATTGGGGCCAGTGCCGGCGGGCAGCATGAAACCCCAGCTCGCCGCGATCGCGGCGGGCAGCGCCAGCAGGATCGGATCAGCACCGATGGCCGCAACCAATGCCGCGACAATCGGCATGATCCCGCTCGCCGCCGCGATATTGCTGGCGAATTCGGTAACCAGAACGACGAAACCCACCAGCACCAGCGCGACGATCGGCAGCGGCACATCGGCCAGCGGCAGCAGCTTCTGCCCCATCCAGCCGGCGAGGCCCGATTCGGTCATGCCCATGGCGAGGGCAAGCCCGCCGCCGAACATCAGTACCACGTCCCACGGCGCGCGGTTGGCCTCGCGCCAGACGAGCATCGGCCGGCCGGTGCCGTCGGGAACAACGAACAGCAGCAGACCGGCGATCGCCGCGATGGTCCCGTCGGTCAGCCCGCCCTTGGGGAACAGCGGCTCGGTGAGCGGCTGTGTCACCCAGGCGAGCACGGTGAGTGCGAAGATCGGCACCAGCCGGCGCTGGGGTATGGTCCATTCGGCCGTCTGTTCGATCGCGGCTTTGGCGGCAACCGGATCGAAGCGATCCTCACCCAGGCGCTGCACCCGGGCGATGATCAGCGCCGCCAGCGGCACGCCCAGCAGCACGATAGGAATGCCGAACAGGCTCCATTGGGCAAAGGTGATGTGCACCCCCAGCGCCTTGTCGATCAGCGCCACCGAGATTGCATTGGTCGGTGAGCCGACGATCGTGCCAAGCCCGCCGATCGAGGCGGCAAAGGCAATGCCCATTGGCAGCGCGCCGGCGATACCGCTGGTATCCTCCGGCTCGATCCCGCCCGATGCCAGCATCGCCAGTGCCATCGGCATCATGATCAGCGCGGTCGAGGTGTTGGAGATGAACATCGAGATCGACGCGGTCGCAGCCATCACGGCGAGCAGCACCTGCCACGACTTGGTTCCGGCGCGCGACAAGATGGCATGGGCGAGTCGGCGGTGCAGCCCGGTCCGCTCGATGGTCAGCGCCAAAAACGCACCGCCGAGGAACAGGAACATGATCGGCGTATAATAGGCCGAGGCGGTCTTGTTGGCGTCAGCGATACCGAGCAGCGGCAGGACGATGAACGGCAGGAAGGCAGTGGCGGAAAGGGGCAGTGCCTCAGTCATCCACCAGGCGGCCATCCACCAGACCAGCCCGGCAGTGAACCAGGCGGCGGCCGGCATGCCTCCCGGCGCTGGCAACAGCAATGTGAGCAGGAACCCGGCGAGGCCGAGGATGAAGCCTATGCGCTGCGTGGTCATTCGCTCGGCGCCCCCAATCGCCGGGATCGCCCCTACTTGGGCGACAGCACCATCAGCATCTGGCGGCCTTCCATGCGGGGATAAGCCTCGATCTTGGCGATTTCCGCAACGTCTTCCTGCACCCGGCGCAGCAAATTCATGCCAAGTTCCTGGTGCGACAGTTCGCGGCCACGGAAGCGCAGGGTGACTTTCACCTTGTCGCCCTCGCCGATGAACTTGTTCACCGATCGCATCTTGGTGTCATAGTCGTGGTCGTCGATGTTGGGACGCATCTTGATCTCCTTGATCTCCTGCGTCTTCTGCGACTTGCGCGCGACATTGGCCTTTTTCTGCGCTTCGTAGCGGAATTTGCCGACATCGAGGAACTTGCACACCGGCGGATCGGCATTGGGCGAAACTTCGACCAGATCGAGGCCAACTCCGTTAGCCTGTTCGATGGCTTCGCGCGTGTACATCACGCCAATGTTTTCGCCGTTTTCATCGATCACGCGGACCTTGTCGACGGTGATCATCTGATTGTGGCGCGGCCCGCTTTTGACGGGGGGCGTCATCATGCGCCGGGGTGGGGGTGCTATCGTCTGTGCTCCATGGAAGATGATCCTTCGCGCGTCCTTAGAACGAATCGCGGGCAAAGGAAGTGGAATTTCATGCGCACCCGCATGGCGAGGATTTACGCCGCCGCCCGCCACAGCGGGAATTGCACGAGCTGCCCGCGCGCCGCGGTCAGCGCATCGATCGACGCAGCCGGCTGCATCGCCGCCAGAATTTCGGGTGCGCCAGCGTCCATCCCGCCGGTCAGCGCGCCATAGGCCGGCAGAATCATGCGGCACTCGCTGCGCACCGCGCAGGCCCGCGCAATCCGCCGGCCTCTTGCCGCTATCGTCAGGCGCGGGTGGAAATGGCCGGACAGTTCCGGCCGGGTCTCCCCTGCTCGCGCCCGGTGGCGCAGCACCACCCCGCCGACGTCGAGTTCCACAACCGCTGTACCCTCCGCAGAACCCGCTACGCCGTTCGCATCGAGCCCCTTAACGTCGTGATTCCCGGCAATCCAGACCCATTCAATCGCGCGGGTGAGCGCCGCAAGCATGCCGGCGGCATGCGGTTCCAGCCGGGCCGGGCCATGGCCATCGTGGAAATTGTCACCAAGGCAAAACACCCGCCGCGCGCCCGTCTCCCGGATCGCCAGCGCAAGTCGCTCCAGCGTTTCGCGACTGTCATAGGGCGGCAGCATCTGCCCGAGCCGCGCAAAGTAGCTGGCCTTTTCAAGGTGCAGGTCGGCGACGAGCAGCGCGCGTTCGATCGGCCAATAGAGCGCGCGGGCCTGCACCAGCCGCATTTCGTGATTCGCGAACGAAAGGGGAACCATGGCTTTCCCTTGCCCGATGCGGATTCGCTTGGCAAGGGCCACAGATGACCGACTGGACCCCCTACAGCGCCCGCGCCAGGGCCTGGTTCGAAACCCTGCGCAACGCTGTCTGTGCCGAGTTCGAGGCGATCGAACGCGAAGCCGGCAGCGACGCCGCGTTCCACTACACCCCCTGGCAGCGCGAGGCGGTGGAAGGCGGAGCGGAAGGCGAGAACGCCAACGAGACGGGAGGCGGCACCCGCGGGTTACTTAAGGGCAAGGTGTTCGAAAAGGCCGGGGTCAATGTCTCGAGCGTCCACGGCGCGTTGGCGACCGACTTTGCCGGGACGATCCACGGCGCCAGTGCCGAAAACCCCGCCTTCTGCGCCACCGGCATCAGCCTGGTCGCCCACATGGCCAACCCGCATGTCCCGGCCGTCCACATGAACACCCGCTTCCTGACGACGACCAAAGCCTGGTTCGGCGGCGCCGCCGACCTCAACCCGCCATTGCCCTATGCGCAGGACACCGCCGACTTCCACGCCGCCCTGAAACTCGCCTGCGCCACCCACGGCGCGGATTATTACGCCCGCTTTCGCCAATGGGCCGATGAGTATTTCTACATCCCCCACCGCCAGGTGCACCGCGGCGTCGGCGGGATTTTCTACGACCATCTGGAATGCGCGGACGAGGCTGCATGGGAGGCTAACTTCGCCTTCACCAGGGCGGTTGGCGAGGCATTCCTCGCCGTGTTCCCCAGACTGGTGCGGCGGCGGATGGGGATGGCCTTCACCCCGGAGGAAAAGCAGCAACAGCTCGAATGGCGCGGGCGCTATGCCGAGTTCAACCTGGTCTACGACCGGGGAACCCTGTTCGGCCTGAAGACCGGCGGCAACATCGACGCGATTTTGATGAGCTTGCCGCCCGAGGCGGTGTGGCGTTGAGGCGCACTTCGGGGTGGATGTGCTCGCCACCGCAAATGCTAATATTCATGGCCAAGGCGGACAAACTGCTGGAGCGGATGCGCCGGAAACCTGCCGGGGACGGGATGATTGGCGATATCCAGACGCGGGCAGGCTTGGCTGCCAGTGCCTGCCCACAATGTTTTGAAAATAGGAATGGCACTTTCTTCCATTCGGTGCGTTATCCATGCGTCACATCCCGTAATTGCAGAACTGCGATGCATGAGCAACATTATCTCATGCGAAAACCATTTGTAATTGAAGGAAATGTATTTTGAAAATCGCACGTATTCTCGTCGCCGTGTCATGCGTAACGCTCGCGAGCCCATCGGCCTACGCTGGCCCGCCCGCCCCTGCGGTGCCGGTGCATGCCCATCCTATGCCAATGCCTGAGCAAAGCGCGCGAATGGATTCAATGATGCAGCGTGCGCAGGCGGCAAAGACTCCGGCTCAAAGAAACGCACTCATGGTGGAAAACATGGCAATGATGAAAGCGCACATGACCGCGATGAACGGGATGATGGATATGGGCGGCATGAAGGCTGGGAAGCCCATGACAATGCCAATGCCGATGGACCCGGCACATATGGAGAAAATGCATAATCACATGGCCATGATGCATCAAATGATGGAGAGCCTGATGGTCCAGCAGCAACTCATGATGAGGCCATCAAGGTAGGATCGCCGGATGCATTGATCAGTGGCAGACGATAGCACTTTGCGGCGCGCATTCGACGAGCGGTTGCGGTGCCGCCATACGCATACCCCTAAATTCCCCCCTCACCTCACCGCGTGCGACGGTATCCCCGCCAGCTCCGCCTCCAGCGCCCGCTCGACATGCCGCAGGTCGAACGCCTGCTGCAGCCACAGGCCCGGGCCATTGCCGCACCATTTGCCCAGGCGTAACGCCATTTCAGGCGTGACCGGCGAGGCCTGGCCAAGAATCTTGTAGAGCGTCTGGCGCGATACGCCGAGTTGGCGCGCTGCTTCGGCGACCGGCAGGCGGAGCGCGGGCAGCACATCTTCCTTGAGCAGAGCACCCGGATGAGTCGGGCACCGCTGTTCCCGTACTGGCGCTTGCATGGTCATATCAGCTTAACCCTTCGCCTAATGATATTGCTCGAGATCGACATCGATGGCGTCAGCTTTCGCAAAGCCGAAAGTGATGATTGTCAATACCTGATTGTCCCATCTGCTCCCCGGTCCGCTTTCCCCTTGCCCTCCCCCCCCCATTCCGCCCATTTAGTGCCAATGCTGCGCCAATACGAACTCGTCGAACGCGTCAAAGCTTATGACCCCGACGCCGACGAGGCGCTGCTCAACCGCGCCTATGTCTATTCGGTGGTCAAGCACGGCAGCCAGAAGCGGGCCTCGGGCGATTCCTATTTCAGTCATCCGATCGAAGTCGCGGGGCTGATGTGCGATCTGAAGCTCGATGTCGAAACGGTAATCACCGCGCTGCTGCACGATACGGTAGAGGACACACTCGCCACCATCGAAGAGGTGGAGGCCAATTTCGGACCGGAGGTCGCCCGGCTGGTCGACGGCGTCACCAAGCTTTCCAAGATTGAAACCTTGACCGAAAGCGAACGCGCGGCGGAGAACCTGCGCAAGTTTTTCCTCGCGATGAGCGAGGATCTGCGGGTGCTGCTGGTCAAGCTCGCTGACCGGCTGCACAATATGCGCACCCTGCATTTCATCAAAAGCGGCGACAAGCGCCGCCGCATCGCCAGGGAGACGATGGATATCTATGCGCCGCTTGCCGAGCGGGTCGGCATGTATGAATATATGCGCGAGATGCAGCAGCTCGCCTTCGAGCAGCTGGAGCCCGAAGCCTATGCCACCATTACCGGCCGGCTCGCCCACATCCACAGCCAGGAAGGCGGCCAAGTCGGCGCTATCGCACTGGCGATCAAGCAGGCCCTGGCCGAGGCGGGGCTGAAGGTCGAGGTATCCGGCCGCGAAAAGCACCCCTATTCGATCTGGAAGAAGATCGCCGAACGCCACGTCAGTTTTGAGCAGATCACCGACATCATGGCGTTCCGCGTCCTGACCGACAGCATCGAGGACAGCTACCGCGCGCTCGGCATCCTCCATACCACCTGGCAGATGATCCCGGGCCGGTTCAAAGATTACGTCTCGACACCCAAATCGAACGGCTACCGTTCGCTGCACACCGCGCTGATCTATGAGAACTCGATGCGGGTCGAAGTACAGATCCGCACCCGCGAGATGCACCGCACCAATGAATTCGGCCTCGCCGCGCATTGGGCCTACAAACAGGGCGACCGGCCGGACGGGCAAGTCGGCTGGTTGCGCGACCTGATCGAAATCGTCGATGCCAGCCACGATGCCGAGGAACTGCTCGAGCACACCCGCTTGGCCATCTACCAGGACCGCATATTCGCCTTCTCCCCCAAGGGCGCGCTGCACCAGCTCCCCAAAGGCTCGACCGCAGTGGATTTCGCCTATGCCGTGCATACGGACCTCGGCGATTCCGCGGTCGGCGCCAAGATCAACGGACGGCACACGCCCCTACGCACGCCGCTGGCCAATGGCGACGTCGTCGAAATCATCCGCAGCCGCAATTCGACCCCGCAACTGTCCTGGCTGGGCTTCGTCGTGAGCGGAAAGGCGCGCGCCGCGATCCGCCGGGCGGTGCGGGCAAAGGAGCGCGGCGAAATCGCGGCGATCGGCCGCAAGCTGTTCGACGAAATTTCTGGCCGGCTACCCGCCAAGATCGGCAGGAAGGCCATTGCCGCGGCGGTCAAGCGTCTCGGTTTGCCGGGCGAAGAGGAACTGATGACGGCGATCGGCAGTGCCAAGCTGTCCGACCGCGCGGTTATGGAAGCCCTGGTTCCGGGCAGCGCCAGCGATCTTTCCGATCCCGAGGACTGGCCCAAACAGGCGCGCGCGATCTCGATCCGCGGCCTGACCCCTGGCATGGCGTTCCGCCTCGCCGATTGCTGCCATCCGGTACCGGGCGACCGCATCGTCGGGCTCAAACAGCACGGGCTGGGCATTGAGGTTCATTCGATCAACTGCCTGGCGCTGGCGGACGGAATCGATGCCGACTGGCTCGACCTCTCGTGGAGCGAACGCTCGACCGGCGCGGTGGGGCGTCTGCGCGCGGTACTCTACAACCGGCCAGGCACACTCGCCGAAGTCACCGGCATCTTCGCCGGCAACCGGGCGAACATCATCCATCTGGAAATGGTCAACCGCGACAGCTTGTTCGGGACATATGAAGTCGATCTGGAAGTGACCGACCTGGCGCATCTTACCCGTATCGTCAGCTCCCTCAGGGCGAGCGATTCGGTGGCTGAGGCAGAGCGGATTTGACCCCTCCCGGCGCGCTCGTCCGATCCGGCCGGCTTGCGGGGGGCGCGCGCCTTGCGGAACCGGGATTGTCCCGCTAGGGCGCAGCCTTCCAGAGCATGCGGAGCGGTGGCCGAGTGGTCGAAGGCGCTCGCCTGGAAAGTGAGTATGGGCCAAAAGCTCATCGAGGGTTCGAATCCCTCCCGCTCCGCCAC
>JANMCD010000301.1:0-4926 GCA_031360905.1 Novosphingobium sp. | reverse complement strand
CTGGCGCTGGCGGTATCGCTGATCCTGCCGATGCGGGTAAGCGACGACGAAGAACGCGAAGGGCTCGACATCACCAGCCACGGCGAGCGGGGCTGGGAATTTGATTGATCTTGCGCTAACTATTCACTTTAGCAGTGTTATGCTCCGGAGATGGCAAGACGAAATCGCCCAACAAGTTTACCCCCGCCGTTCTTGAAGCGTGTCTGGCTTCCAGACGATCTGGAACGTGCTGGTGAGGTGTGGGATAAATATCCGCTCTCACTCCCATTGGTGAAGTCCGGCGCTCTTGATCTGCAATTCGATCGCGCAGTGACTATACTCGTTGGCGAGAACGGTTCCGGCAAATCAACCCTGCTCGAAGCTATCGCAGTAATGGCGGGATTTGACGAACTTGGCGGCGCGCAGGGCATGCGTGCAGTCGGCCGGTCCGAACTGTCCGGCAACGATGCTGCCTCGCTGGGCGAGTTGTTAAGAGGAGCCTGGTTGCCGAAAATCCGCCAAGGCTGGTTTTTTCGCGCCGAAACCTTTCATTCCGTTGCGAGCTATCTGGATGATTCAGGATCGGATTACGCGGATTTCCTGTCAGCCTCGCACGGTGAAGGTTTCCTGCAATTCTTCGAAGAACGATTGGAGCGACAGGGGCTCTTCATCCTCGATGAACCCGAGGCGGCGCTTTCGCCATTGAAACAGTTTGATTTCATGAGACTGTTGCGTCGGATGCAACGTGCCAACAACTGTCAGGTGATCCTGGCGACGCATTCGCCAATCCTGATGGCCTTGCCTGATGCCGATCTATGGCAAATCGATGGGTACTCCATCCATCCTACAACCTTGGAGGAGACGCCCCACTTCAGGCTTTACAAAGAGTTCGTGCACTATCCGCATGAGACGGTGGAGGCGATGATCGAATAACCGACCTTCAGTCGCAGTCGAAATAAGGTGCACTATCCGCTTCACCGTGTGCGTAAATTGTTCGAATAGAACGATTCTGCCTAACCTGTACCTACCAGACCGGCAAACATGGAGTTGTCATCGAACCGACTTGCCGCGGGTAATATCCTGCAGGGCTTTCTAGATGCAGACGCTGCGGCGGATCGTCGAGGACAACGAGAAGCGCGAGGGCCTGAATATCACCAGCCGGCGAACGCGGTTAGGAGTTCGATTGAGCGGGAGTTAGCGCCGGACGTTCCTAAACCGTCCGCGCCCGTCACGTCGATAGGTAAGCAAAAGCGGCGCCTGCCCCAGCATACGCTGAAAATGGCGCCACATCATGGCATGCAGGGGCATTGCCGAGCGACTGGCGAAATCGTCGAACTCGCCATCTCCCCTCGTTTGACCGGCAAGCAAGTGCCGCAGCAACAGCAGACCCACGAGGGGTGCCGCCAAGAGAGCTGCGAAGGCAGCGAGCATAATTGTTCCGGTCAGCATTTTACTCTGCACCCCCTCGATTGAATCTTCCGCTCTGGATCGGACGGCCGATCATTCGGCCCGCCAAGAAATTTTCGCCACCCGCTGCGGCGCGCCCTAATCCCCCGTCAGAATCCTGTCCACCAGCTGCTTCACCGACGGGGTGAAGTTGTTCGAATAGAACGGGTCCTGCTTGAAGCGGTAGGCCGAATGCCCGGCGAACATCAGATTTTCGTCCACCGGCCCTCCATGTGCGATATCCTGCAAGGTTTTCTGGATGCAGAAGCTGCGCGGGTCCGCCAGGCGCCCGGTGGAATAATCGTCATGATCCTTCCAGGCGGAAAATCCGCAGTGCGACAGGCAGCCCATGCAATCAGCCTGATCCTTGCGGATCACCTCACGCTCGCCCAGCGTGACGAACACCACCGTGTCATCCGGCGTGCGAACAGCTTCGGTCAGGCCCTGTGCGACCCAGCCGCGGGCCCGGTCGCGGTCTTTGGCGGTAACCCAGAAGTTTTTGCCCTTGACCCCGGCATCGAGCTGCACGGTATGTTCACCGGCCTGGACTCGCGAATAGGGAATCTGGCGTTCGCTGCGGGTCTGGAGGTTGCGCAGGAACGATGTGCGCACCGCAGACGAATAGAAACCGGTCGGCGAAAAGCGGTGGAGCAATACGTCGCCCGGATCGAGATCGCGCAGCGCGTCCTTCCAGCCCTGCGGAATCGGGCTTTCCTCGGTGAGCAGCGGCCGGGTGCCGAACTGGAAGGCGATCGAGCCGAGTTCCGGATTGTCGATCCAGTGGTCCCATTCGCGCAAATACCAGACGCCCCCGGCCATGATGATCGGCACCGAATCGGCCACGCCCTCGGCCCGCATGGTGTCGCGCAGCGCCTTGACCCGGGGATAGGGATCCTCGGGCTTAAGCGGGTCCTCGGCGTTCGACAACCCGTTGTGCCCGCCCGCCAGCCACGGGTCTTCATAGACCACCGCCGACATCAGCTCCGACACCTTGTGGTAGGCGCGCTTCCACAGCGCGCGGAAGGCACGGGCCGAGCTGATGATCGGCAGATAAGTGACGTTGAAGCGCTGGGCGATTTCGGACAGGCGGTAGGGCATGCCAGCGCCGCAGGTCACCCCGGCGACCAACCCGCGCGTTTTTTCCAGCACGCCTTCGAGGATCTGCTGCGCGCCGCCCATTTCCCACAGCACATTGATGTTGATCGCACCGTTGCCGCCGGACATGTCGTAGGCGCGCTTGACCTGCTCCACTGCCCCGTCGATGCCGTAGCGGATCAATTCCTCGTGCCGCTGACGCCGGGTCAGCGCCTGGTAGACTTGCGGCACGATCTTGCCCTCGGCGTCATAGCTGTCGGCGTTGACCGCGCTGACTGTGCCGATGCCGCCGGCTGCCGCCCAGGCACCCGAGCTGGCGTGGTTGGTCGCCGATACGCCCTTGCCGCCCTCGATCAGCGGCCACACCTCGCGGCCACCGTAAAGAATCGGCTTGAGACCCTTGAAGCTCATTGCGTCATTCTTTCCTTCCACGCTCGGTCCGGTTGGCCGGGCGGGCACCTTGCGGCGCGCCGCAAGGCTTGATTGCTTCGGGCGAGGGCCGTTCGCCCGCTGCTTCAAACTGCGCGTAATAGCCTTGCAGTTCCGGTCTACGTTCAAAACGCGCCAAGCGGAAGCCCACTGCGCCTAATTCGCAAAACAGCAGTGCGGGCGGGATGCCATGTTCGCCGGTCGGCCGGTCGACCTCGACAACGATGACCTGCCCGCCAATCCGCAACGCCGGGCGGAGCCGCCAAAGGAAAGCGTATGGCTCGTTGACCTCGTGATACATATGGACCAGGAAAATCCGGTCGAAACTTGCCGCCGGCAGGCGGGCGTCGTCCGGCGCTCCGAGCTTGATAAAGACATTGTCGAGCCGCTCGCGCTCGACTCTCTGGCCGAGCCGCTGCAAGGCCTTGGGGTCGATGTCTTCGGCCAGCACGCGGCCGGTTTTCCCCACCCGCGCAGCCAGGCGCACGGTATAATAGCCCTCGCCCGCACCGATATCGGCAACCGTGGCGCCCGCGCGAATGGCGGCGAGGTCCATCACTTTCTGGGCTTCGTTGAGGCTGTCGCGCTTCGCTTCGGTGGAAAAGCTGTTGCCCCGGACTGCCGAGACCGGGCGATAGGCCCGCGGAAAATCCTGCACGCTCGGCGAGCGGGCGCTTTCCGACTTTCCGGGACTGCACCCGGCCATCGCCAGAACGGCCGCAAAGGCAAGCCCGCGCCGTGTCAATCGACGTCCTCGACCGTCACCTTCTCGCCGGTTACGCGCTGCGACAGCGCGGCGGCCATGAACGGATCGAGCGCGCCGTCGAGCACGTCATCCGGCGATGGCGATGTCACCCCGGTGCGCAAATCCTTCACCAGCTGATAGGGCTGGAGCACATAGGAGCGGATCTGGTGGCCCCAGCCGATGTCGGTCTTGGCCTGATATTCGCCTGAAGCCTCCACCTCGCGCCGGGCGAGTTCGGCCTCGTACATCCGGGCTTTCAGCATGTTCATCGCGGTGGCGCGGTTCTTGTGCTGCGAGCGGTCGATCTGGCTGGCGACGATGATGCCGGTCGGCATATGGGTAATCCTGACTGCCGAATCGGTGGTGTTGACGTGCTGGCCGCCGGCGCCGCTGGCCCGGTAAGTGTCGATCTTGAGGTCGCTTTCCTTGATCTCGATATCGATGTCATCGTCGATCACCGGATAGACCCACACCGAGCTGAAACTGGTGTGCCGCCGGGCGGACGAATCATAGGGGCTGATCCGCACCAGCCGGTGGACGCCGCTTTCGGTCTTGGCATAGCCATAAGCGTTCTCGCCCTTGATCAGAAGGGTGCAGCTCTTGATCCCGGCTTGTTCGCCCGAATGATATTCCACCATCTCGACCTTGTAGCCGCGCCGTTCGGCCCAGCGGGTATACATCCGCTGGAGCATCTCCGCCCAGTCCTGGCTTTCGGTTCCGCCGGCGCCGGCATGAACTTCGAGGTATGCGTCATTGGCATCCGCCTCGCCCGCCAGCAGCGCCTGGACCTTGTCGGCATCGGCGCGCTCCGCCAGCGCGGCGAGCGCGGCGATGCCTTCATCGATGGTCGCCGCGTCTTCCTCGGCCTCGCCCAGTTCGACGAACTCGACGGCGTCCGCCATATCCTTGCCAATGCGCGTGACCGCGCCGATCGCGGCTTCAAGCCGCTGACGCTCCCGCATCACGGCTTGCGCATCTTTGGGGTTGTCCCAAAGCTTGGGATCCTCGACCCGGGCGTTGAGCTCGTCGAGGCGGCGCAGGGCGCGCTCCCAGTCGAGAAACTTGCGCACCAGCGCCAGCGCGGCTTCGATCCGTTCGATATGGGCCTGCCCTTCGGCACGCATGGGGAAAGTTCTCCGTAATTCCGGCGTTCCGCTTAGCGGACGGGGCGGGATTGTAAAGTTGGGGGGTGGCAGCTGCTGGGGTGCCAGCAATCACGGCTCCTCCCGCTC
>JANMCD010000288.1:0-4176 GCA_031360905.1 Novosphingobium sp. | reverse complement strand
GCAAAATCAATATGTAGTAATGATTTATGCGATAGCCTATGCATTGGCGCTGCAATTTTTCAGAGATGGTATGCTGATGACCGTCGTAAAGATGTTGCTATATTCTTTAATTCCGATTGCGCTTTGGGCAGGGTGTGTTCGACTTTTTAGCCCCGATCTTGTGAAGACGCGGCGAAAGCGCAGGCGAACGCCAGACACCTCAGCGCAGGGGCCGGAGCGCTCCCCCTCACTGCCTTCCACCATTCGCCGTCGGCGGCTGGCCATGGCACGCAAAGCCGCCACTGTCACGGATGGCGCGGCAGGCAAACTGGAATGATTACAACGCAGATCCCAAATTTTCCGATGTTGAGGCGCTCGACCGGTTTGTCGATGCTGGCATCAAGGAGATCGCCATTGAGGCCCGCAGGCCCTGAGTGGAAAACTGCCACTCACTCGCACCTGCGCGGGAACCATGGCGGGCTGCAACGGACTGGCCGGGCGCAACTTGCCCGCGCCCGCCTGACACGGCCACCGTCCCGCAGAGACCCTGTCGGCATAAGGGGGTCGCGCGGCAATGGCTGAGGTTTCTGCCGCCCCAAGTTTGCAGGGGCGGCGCATCGGTTTATTGACGGACTGGGCGTGGAATCGCGGCGGCGGCGTCTCTGAGGCGGTGCGGATGCAGGCCGAGTTCATCACCGATGCCGGCGGAGAGGCAATGATATTCGCGCTGGCGGATCCGCGCTCCCCGAGCGATCCAACCGAACATCGCGGCGTGCCGATCAGCCTGTTCCCGATTTCCGGCAGCGCCCGGTTCGGCTTTGCCCCCCGCCTGTTGCCGGGATTGATCGCATCCCGGCTCGATCTGGTGCATCTTCACGGCATTTGGGCCTACCCGGCCCGGGCAGGCCTGCGCTGGGCGAAGGTGACCGGCAAGCCCTATATGGTTTCGCCCCATGGCATGCTCGATCCTTGGCTGATGGCGCGGGGACGAGTCCAAAAGGCGCTGGCTCGGCTTGCCTATGTGGACGGCAATTTGCGGAGCGCGACGGCCCTGCATGCGCTTACCGCGACCGAGGCGGCGGACATCCGCCACGAATGCGGGCGGCAGGATAGCATCGTTATCCCGAACGCGGGTCCTTCGGCGCAACCGGCCCCGGTCTCGTCGCGGCCATCGCATGTCCTCTACATCGGTCGGATCCATCCCAAGAAAAATCTCGGCGCGCTGATCGAAGGCTGGTCTCGCGCGCAGAGAGGCCCGGACTGGCGCCTGACCATCGCCGGCTGGGGCGCCGATGCGGATGTTGCCGAGCTGAAGGGTCAGATAGCGGCTGCGCCGCCTTCGATCACCTTTGCCGGGCCGGTGTTCGGCGATGCCAAGCAGGCGCTGCTGCGCGGTGCCCGCTACATGATATTGCCGTCCCTGAGCGAGGGGCTACCTATGGCGATACTCGAGGGCTGGGCAACCGGCACGCCGGCGCTGATGACCAGCCGCTGCAACCTGCCTGACAGCTTCGCCGCCGGCGCTGCGATCGATTGCGGGCTCTCCCCCGATAGCATCAGGCAAGCCCTTGAACTGGCACTTAATCGCGGTGCCGCAGAGTGGCTGGCGATGGCGAAAGCTGCGCACGGGCTGGCCACCGGGCCCTTTTCGGCGGACGTCATATCGTCCCGCTGGGCGCAGACTTATGAGGGGGTGCTCTCGATGCATTCACAGGCTAGATAGGGGCCATGCGGCCCCTTGACGCTCGCCAGTCCAGACCGCTCGAGGGTGGACCCGCATTTTCGCTGGGCAACCGCCTGCTGCGGGTAATCTGGACGGTCGCCTGGCTGTTGCTTGCCCGCTGGACCCCGCCGCCGCTGCACGGCTGGCGGCGGCTGGTTCTGCGCGCATTCGGCGCGCGGATCGGGCCGGGTTCGAGGGTTTACGCCAGCGTCAAGGTCTGGCTACCCGCCAATCTCGAGCTTGGCCCGCAGGTTATGGTGGGACCGGGTGTGCGGCTCTACAATCAGGGGCGGATTACCGTCGGCGAGCGAACGGTGGTTTCGCAGCGCGCGCATATCTGCGCCAGCACTCACGATGTGCGCGATCCCCATTTCCAGCTGGTTGTCCGGCCGATACTGATCGGGCCGGGCTGCTGGGTGGCGGCCGACGCTTTTGTTGGGCCGGGCGTGACGATGGCGGCGCGATCGGTGCTAGGCGCCCGCGGGGCGCTGTTCGGCGATACCGAAGCGGACGGCATCTATCGGGGCAATCCGGCGGTGAAGATCAAACAGCGGGCGCTGCGCGATACTGCGTAACGTCGGCTCCGAGATTCGTTTGCAATTCTGACTGAAAAGAAAAGGGCGCGCGGACTGTGGTTCGCGCGCCCCATCCTGAATTTCGCCAGAGGCGAAAATTACATCTTCTTTTCGGCGTCGCTCGCGGCAGCAGCGGCGTCGGAAGCAGCCGAAGCGGCATCCGCAGCGGCATCGGTCGCAGCGGCGGAAGCACCGGCAGCGGCCTCGCTGGCACCAGCAACAGCGCCGGCAGCGGCGTCGGAAGCGGCGCCCGAAGCGGTCACTGCGGCGTCGGAAGCGGCGACAGCGGCGTCGCTGGCAGCAATTGCAGCTTCGTCGGTCGATTTATTGGAGCAAGCGGCGAGGGAGAGAGCGGCACCGGCAACGGCAACGGCGAAAACGATCTTGCGCATGTAACTAATCCTTGAACAGCGAGTGGACCAAGCCCGGCCCAAGGCCGCGCGGTAAAGCCTACCTCATCGGTAGACTTCACGCTCAATTAGCCACCTTGCTAAAAGGATGCAAGCGCTAGTCGCGCAAGCGGGAGGAATCTCAGCTTTCCGGATTCTCCTTACAGCCTGAGAATGTGTCAAAGCTATGGCGGATTCGGACTGCGCGATAATTCTTGCGGCGCGGGCTGACGCAGCGGGCCGGCCTTTGCTAGGAGGCGCTATGCAGCCGAAAAACCACCTCTATCTGGTCGATGGATCGGCCTATATCTTCCGCGCCTATCACCGGTTGCCGCCGCTGACCGATCCCGCTGGCACCCCGGTCGGCGCGGTCTATGGCTATACGACAATGTTGTGGAAACTTGCCGAGGATCTGCACAAGGCTGATGGCCCGACGCATCTCGCGGTGATTCTCGACAAGGCCGGCACCTCGTTCCGCAACACGCTATATGATCAATACAAGGCCAACCGGCCGCCGCCGCCCGAAGATCTGGTCCCGCAATTCCCCCTGATTCGCGATGCCACCCGTGCCTTCAGCCTCGCCTGTATCGAAGAGGACGATCTCGAGGCAGACGATATCATCGCCTCCTACGCGCGGGATGCGACAGCGCGCGGCTGGGACGTGACGATCGTCTCGTCCGACAAGGATCTGATGCAGCTGGTCGGCAAATGCGCCGAGCTTGATGATGGCAGCGGCGGCGGTTGTATCGACATGCTCGATACGATGAAAAACCAGCGCATCGATGTTGCCGAAGTGGTCGAGAAATTCGGCGTCACCCCGGAAAAGGTCGGCGATGTCCTCGCGTTGATGGGCGATTCGGTGGACAATGTTCCCGGCATCCGCGGCATCGGGCCGAAGACCGCGAGCAAACTTATCCAGGAATATGGCGATCTCGAAGCGGTGCTCGCCGCGGCGCCGGCGATGAAGCCGTCCAAGCTGCGGGACAGCCTGATCGACCAGGCGGAGATGGCGCGGCTCAGCCGGGTGCTGGTGCAGCTCAAGGAAGACTGCGACCTGCCGATCCCGATCGAGGAGTTCGCGCTCACCGCAATTCCGCCCGATCCGCTGGCGGCGTTCCTCGGCAAGCACGGCTTCACCAGCCTGCTTCGGCGGCTAGGGGCGGGCAGCGGCAGTCCCGACCGGTCGGCGCAATTGAGACCGGCTAAACCAGTGACCGCCGGCGCCGCGCCGCCACAAGGCTCGACGCGCCAGCCTTTGCCGGCGATGCCGCCGGTCGACCTCGATGCCTACGTCTGCGTGCAGACCATCGAGGCTCTCGACGCCTGGATCGCCCGCGCTTTCGCCGCCCGGCTGGTGGCGCTCGACACCGAGACCACCGCGCTCGATGCGATGCGCGCGGAGCTGGTCGGCATCAGCCTGGCGCTGGGGCCCAACGATGCCTGCTACATCCCGCTCGCGCACGGCGGCGCCGACATGTTCGCCGAGCGGCCGCTGCAGATCGAGCCTGCC
>JANMCD010000231.1:0-9165 GCA_031360905.1 Novosphingobium sp. | reverse complement strand
CGTCATCCTGACCTACACCGCCGCCGACAGCGATACCCCGGCCGATACCGACACCGGCACGATCACGGTCGACTTCGACGACGACATGCCGAGCGTGACGGTCGCCACGGCGACCCAGCCGGTGCTGGTGGTCGATGATACGACGCTGGGGACCAATGCCTCGGCGAGCTTCGCCGGGCTGTTCACCGCCGCGTTCGGCGCGGATGGCGCGGCGGCGGGCGGCGGGATCGCTTACACGCTGGGCGTTTTGGCGGCCAATGCCAACAGCGGTATTTTCGATGTGGCGACCGGCACGCAGGTGGTGCTCAATGTCGTGTCGGGCCAGGTGGTCGGCACGGTGGGGATCGGCGGCGCGGTGGCGTTCACGGTGAGCGTTGCCGCCAATGGCGATGTCACGCTCGACCAGGTCCGCGCCGTGCAGCACAACGATCCGCTCGATGCGGACGAGGCAGGCCTGAGCGCGGCGACGCTGAGCGCGGACAATCTGATTACGCTCTCCGCAAGCTTCACCGATCGGGACGGCGATACCGCCAGCGTCACCATCGATATCGGCCAGAACCTGCAGTTCAAGGACGACGGGCCGAGTATCGCCGCGACGGCCGCCTCCACCGTACTGGCAGTGCTGGACGAGACGGCAACAAACTCATCCACCGCGCCCCAGCTTACGACCAGTGTCGCCAACCCCAAGGGCAATGATCCCGACGTGCCAGGCTCCGGCTGGATTTCGCGGGCAGTTACCAGCGCTTCGGTCGTCACTGTCACGGGTGCCTTCGGGGCGGACGGCGCGGCGGCGAGCAATTCGCTGGTCTATGCGCTGACCGTGATCAGCGCGGCGTCGGGGCTCAAGGTCACGGACGGCGCGGCGATCAATCTGGAGCAGGACGGCAATGTGATTGTCGGCAAGGTTGCCACGGGCGCATTCGCCGGTCAGGTGGCTTTTGCGATCGGCATCGACTCCGCGACAGGCATAGTCACGGTCGAACAATATCTGTCGCTGCAGCACCTCGATATAACGAGCGCAAACGAATTCGCCGCACTTGCGGCAGGCAGTTTGGGCGTAACAGTCACGCGCACAGATGGCGACGGCGACTTCATCAAGACAGCGTCCGTCGATATCTCGAGCCAGGTAAGGTTCCACGACGACGGGCCGACGCTTGGCGTGGTCCAGAGCCAGCAGGCGGACAACAATCCCGCACAGGCGCCGGCGGTTGGCACGTTGCACTTCGTGTCTGGCTCGGATGGCCCGGGCTCGACCATGACGATCACCGCCAACCTTGCTGGAATAACATCGGGGGGCCACGCGGTGGTCACTCAACAGGTCGGAAATGTGCTTACTGGATACGCCGACATTTCCGGCAATGGCTTCACCGGCGACGACACGCCGGTTTTCACTTTGACCATCAGTCCCACTGCCGGAACTTCAGGGCAGTATGTCTTTGACCTGATTGCTCCGCTTGATGGAACTGTTGTCAACACGCTGATCGGGGGCACAACCTCTTTCGGTTCCGGACCCGCTGCATATCAGGTGGTGTCTGCCACTACTGTCGCCATCGATCCGTTGGCGATTATTACCGGCTGGCATACGGACGCAAGCTTTAATGCTGCGGCTTGGTACAATGGCACGAATATTTTGCCTGCCGGTGTAACCATCGCACAGGTCAATGGTTCGACCGCAGGCTGGGGTGTCGACAATAACAATTTCACCACAGGCGAATTTATCAGATGGGATTTCGGTACACCAATCGACGATTTTGACGGGCCAGGTGGCTATGTGCCGCCTTCGCCGGCATTGCCCGAAATTAGCTACGCAACCTTCGACCTAATTGGGTATTCTGGAGGCGACACAATACAATTCGTGGTTCATCATACGGATGGCACAACCTCGAACGCGACGATAACCGGCGCTGCGCTTGGTTCGCCAGTGACGCTTACGGCGGCGGCAGGCAAGTTCATCGACTGGATCGACACTTATGCTCCCACAGCCGGGAGCGGCAAAATCGACATTACCGCAGTCGGTGTCCTAAGCTCGGACCATGACAATACTATACCCTTCACGCTCCAACTCAGGGACGGCGACGGCGACCCTACATCGACCGCATCGTTCAGCGTCCATGTCAAAGACGGCCTGACGCCCTTCGCCGTCGCTCCGCCCGTGGTGCTCGATCTCGATGGCGACGGTACCGAATTCGTCGCCCGCTCGGCCGGCGTCACCTTCGACTATCTTGGTGACGGCAGCCCGCTGCACACCGCCTGGGCCGGCAAGGACGACGGCATTCTCGCCATCGATCTCAACGGCAACGGCAGGGTCGATAGCGGCACGGAAATCGTCTTCGGCAGCAACGGGCTGACCGACCTTCAAGGCATCGCCGCCAGCTACGACAGCAACCACGACGGCTTGCTCGATGCCCGGGACGCCGACTTCGCCAAGTTCGGTGTCTGGCAGGATGCCAACAGCAATGGCGTGAACGACGCCGGCGAATTCAGGACGCTGGCCGAAGCCGGGATCGCCAGCATCAACCTGACTTCGGACGGTAAAGCGTATTCGGCCGCCGGTGGCGATATCACGGTGCATGGCGAAACGGTTTACACCCGGACCGATGGCAGCACCGGCACTGCGGCGGACGCCAGCTTCGCGGTTTCGGCCGGCGAAACATCCGGCGCGAGCTGGAACGGCGGCGATGTCATGAGCGGTCTGCTCGCACTCGGCAGCGCCGATGCCGGCGGCACCGGTCTCCCGACGACCGGGAACCTGCCCGCCTTGCTGGAAGCACTTGGCGACAGTGCGGCGAGCAATTTCATCGACGGGCTGGTCGATAATCTGACGGGACCGGTATCGGCCAGCGACACCAGTGCTCAGCCTGACACCGACGCTCTGGCCAGCTGGCTCCACGCGGCAGTCGGGCCCGACGGCTTTGCAAATATATTCATCGACATGAACCAGTTCACCGCACATGCGGAGGCAATGGCGGCCGCAACTGTGGCGGCGTAACGAGATTTAGGTCTGCAGACCGAAATAAGGGGGACTGTAATGCAGAGTGACCGCACGGTCGGCGCGATTGGATTGGCGCTGACACTAACACTGTGGCCAGGGGTGGTCGCAGCGCAGGCAGCTTCCGGGGACGAGCTGATGGCGCTGGACAAGGGTTCGCTGCGATCGGAAGTCGGCCGGCGCTATGACGCGGCGCTGACACTCACCCGCGATCCATCGGTAATCTCCGCCGATAACCCGCGCTATCTCTGGGCATCGCAGGCCAAGGCCCAGTGCGGCATTGCCCTCGGCTTTCTCAAAAGCGGCACCAAAGACCCGGTCAGCGTCGGCAAATGCGACGACGCATTCATTCGGATGCAGCAGCTTCCGCCGCCCATGGTTGCATCCGTGCCAGTCGCTGCCGGCGCTTGCACCCGAGTGCCGTTCCTCGTCTTCTTCGATTGGGACAAGGCCGATCTGACCACAGATGCGGCGACCACGCTTGATGCCACGGCGGCCATGCTGCGCGACTGCGGTTTTCCGCAAGTTTCGCTCGACGGCTATGCCGACCGCTCGGGTAGCGACGGCTATAACCAAAGCCTGTCGATCCGCCGCGCCGATGCTGTTCGCGCCTATCTGGCTGCGCACGGAGTTCCGCAAGGCGCCATCGCCGCACAGGGGTTTGGCGAGAGCAACCCGCGCGTTGCAACTGCGGATGGGGTCCGCGAGCTGCAGAATCGCCGCGTCGAGATCGCGGCCAAGTAATCGAGCTGCCAAAGTAATCGAGCTGGGGGTAATTGTCATGCAAAACAAAAAGTTCATAGTCGCAAGCGTTGCGGCGCTGCTGGCCGGCTCGGCCCCTGGCGCGTTTGCGCAGTCGACGGCTCCGGCGGGCGAAGCCGTGTCGATGACCGAGGCGATCAGGGTCGCGGTCAATTCCAATCCGGAAATCGCCCAGGCGCAATACAACACCGAGGCGATCCAGATGGAGCGCAAGCAGGCGCAGGGGCTCTACGCGCCGCGTGTCGATCTGGAGGGCACCGCCGGCGTCCGCCGACTCGAAAACACCACCCGCCGCAGCCTCAATCTCAGCAACGAAACGCTTTATCCGCGCGAGGTAAATGCGCGGGCCGAGTGGACGGCGATCGACTTCGGCCGGCGCCGGGGCGAGTTGCTGCGTCAGGCGGCCCGCGTCGATGGCGCATCGCTGCGGGTCCTGGAACGTTCGGAATTTGTCGCATTGCAAGTCGCCCGGCAATATCTCGACCTGATGTTGCAGCAGCGCGTACTGGCGGCGACGCAGGACAATGTCGGCTTCCATCAGACCCTGGTTACCGACTTGACTTCGGGCGTGCAGCAGGGGTCGATCTCGATCGCCGATCAGCAACAGGCTGAAGAGCGTCTGCAGGCGGCGCTGGTGCGCCAGACGGAATCCGAGCAGGCGTTGGAGGAAGCGCGGATTTCCTTGCGCCGGCTGTCGGGGCTCGACATTGCGCAGGTCAGTCTGCCAGCTACTCTGGCTGAACAGATGCCGGTTTCGGTTGACGAGGCAGTCGGGCTGGCGCGGATCAACAATCCGCTGGTCCGCGAAGCCGAGGCCGATGTCGATGCCGCCCACGCCATGGCCTCCGGCGCCAAGGGTGACCTTTATCCGCGCATCGGCGTCGCGTTGAACGGCCGTTATGGCAACGACATCGACGGCTACCGCGGCAACACCAAGGATGTGCAGGCCAACGCTTTCCTGCGCTGGAATATCTTCGATGGCGGGATCAACCGCGCGAAATATCAGGAAATGGTCCGCCGCGCGAGCCAGGCCCGTTACCGGCTGAACGATGTCAGTCGCCAGGCCGAAGAGGATGTGCGCAAGGCCTGGACAGCTCTGCGCACGCAGGGATTGGTGACCCAGCAGCTCGACCGGCAGGCCCGGGTCAGCGACGATCTGCTGCTGTCCTACCGCAGCCAGTTCAATGTCGGGCGGCGTTCGCTGCTCGATGTGCTCGATGCGCAGAATTCGCGCTACAGCGTTCAGGTCCGGCTTGAAACCGCCCGGTTTTCGGAGATCTTCGCCCGATATCAGACCCTGGCGGCGACCAATCGGTTTCTCGCCGCGCTCAATATCGCGCCGGGTGCCGGGGCTGGCATGAAAGAGCGTGAGCGCTTCAATTACGGTCCGCCCAAGCCAGCAGAACTGCAATATCGCACGATGCCGAAGTGACTGGTTGAAATCGAGCGGTCCGGGACAGTCCGGGCCGAGCAGGACGCGCCACAGCCCGGCGCATTCGAAGGTAGTTGACGATGGCCGAAGGGCCGATCACTGAGCCGCGTGTGACCGATCCGTTGCTGGCGTGCCTCGGACAGATGGCCGAGCGCTTCGGCGTCTCCTTTGCGCCGTCGATGCTGGCGAGCCTGGCCCGCGGCGCGGATCGGCTCCTGCCGCGCCATCAAGCGGAGCCGGCGCTCGAACTGCTCGGGCTGAACTGCGATGCCTACCGGTCGGCCAAGCTGCCCCGTCAGCCCAGCACCTATCCGGCCATCGTCTGGCTCGGCGATCAGGGCCCAGTGGTTATCCATGAGCTGCGCGAGGGCGATATGCTGGTCTGGCGGCCAGCGAGCGGCGCCGCGCAGTGGGAAGCTTTCGACCGGCTTCGTGACGAGTATGGCGGTTGGCTCGCCACCGTGTTCGGCGATCCCACCGCGCTGCGGGAAACCGGGCAGCCGTGGGAAACCAAGGCCCGCAGCCACTGGTTCTGGAGCGAGCTGCACAAGGCGCGGCGGCAGTTCTGGCCGGTGTTGGTCGCTTCGCTGCTGATCAATTTGCTGGCGCTGGCGCTGCCGCTGTTCTCGATGAACGTCTATGACCGGGTGATCCCGAACCGGGCGCAGGCGACGCTGTGGGTGCTGGCGGCGGGCGTACTCATCGCCTTCGCGCTCGATTACGTGCTGCGGCGGGCACGCACCAAGGTGCTGGATGAAATCGGGCAGGACCTCGACCTGAAACTGTCGCAGAAGATCTATTCCAAGCTGCTCGCCGCGCCGCTGGCCGAACGCAAGGGGCATACCGGCAATCTTGTCGCGCGGGTCTCGGAATTCGCCATCGTGCGCGACTTCTTCGCCTCCACCACCATTGTCCTGATCGTCGACATGGCGTTTCTGGTGCTGTTTGTCGCGCTGATCGCCTATATCGCCGGCTGGCTCGCCGCGGTGCCGCTGGTGGCGATCGTCATTATGGCCGCGCTCGGCTTCCGGCTCCAGCGCAAAGTTGTCCAGGCGGCGCGGGAGGCGCAGGCGGACTTTGGCTTGCAGCAGACCTTGCTGGTCGAATCGGTCGCCGGGATGGAAACGCTCAAAAGCGTCGCGGGCGAAGGCGTCATGCTTGGCCGCTGGCGCCAGCTGGCCGAACTGGGTGCGCATTCGCAGGCCCGGCTGCGCGATATCAGCTCCACTGCGATCGGCATGGCGTCGACCTTTCAGCAGGTCTCGAATATCGCCCTGATCGTCGGCGGCTATTACCTGTTCGACGCCGGCGAGATCACCATGGGCGCGATCATCGCCATCGTCATGCTGTCCTCGCGCTCGCTCGCGCCAGCCGGACAGCTCGCCTTCCTGCTGACCCGCGGTCAGCAGGCGCGCCAGACGCTCGCCTCGATCCAGCTGCTGTGGGACGGCGATGACGAACGCCGGCAGGGCAGCGCCTCGCTGACGCCGGAAGTGCGCTCGGCGAATATCCGCTTCGACAATCTCGAATTCACCTACCCCGAGGCGTCAGCCCCTTCGCTGACCGGCATAAATATCACCATCGCTCCGGGCGACCGGATCGCGGTGATCGGCCGGGTGGCGTCGGGCAAGTCGACTCTCGGCCGGGTGCTGTGCGGCCTTTATCGGCCGACCGGCGGCGCCATGCTGATCGACGGGATCGACAGTCAGCAGTACCGTCCGCAGGATCTGCGCACCGCCTTCCGCTTTGTCGGTCAGGATGCCAGCCTGTTCAGCGGCACGATCAAGGACAACCTGTCGCTCGGCGCGGGCGTAGTGGACGACGAGGACCTGCTTGCGGCACTGCGCCATGTTGGCGCGGATCAGTTCCTGTCGAAGGATGCCGGGGGCTTCGACCGGCCAGTCGGCGAATCGGGCAGCCGGCTGTCAGGCGGCCAGCGGGCCTTCCTCACCCTTGCCCGGGCGTTGGTCAATCCGGCCAAACTGCTCTATCTCGACGAACCCACCGGGGCGATGGACAGCGACACCGAGAAACTATTCGTCGAGCGACTGTCCCAATCCCTGACGCCTGACCAGACAATGGTGATTTCCACCCACCGGCCGGCACTTTTCAGCATCTGCAACAGGTTAATCGTCCTCGACAGGGGCCGCGTCGTCGCGGATGGTCCCCGTGATGCGATCATCGCATCCAGCGGATCGGTAGCAAGGCCCTAACATGCAGGACGCACCCACTCTCGATCTCGGGCTGGATCAAACGGCGCCGTCGCTGCGGAGCGAGTTGGGACTGTTCCCGCGCGGGACCGTGCTCATCCTTGTGGCCCTCGTCGGCCTGATCCTGCTCTCGGTCGCGATTGTCCCGCGCGCCTTTGCCCGCTTCGGGGCGGAGCACGAGCCGCTGGTCCGCATTTCGTTCGATCGTTTGCGCGAAGTCTCCGCCATGAGTGTCGATGACAAGACGCAGATCCTGGTCGAAGGACTGGCGGCGCAGCAGAAGAATGCCGAAATCCCGGTCTCCGGCCTGCCGGTCGAGGCGGTGCGCGGCTTCAGTTTCGGCGCGGTCTCGCCTGACACCTATGGCGCCGCGCTCACCTGTTTGACCCAGGCGGTCTATTACGAAGCGGCGAACGAGCCGATGCAGGGCCGCCGCGCGGTGGCGCAGGTGGTGCTTAACCGGATGCGCCATCCGGCCTATCCGAAGAGTGTCTGCGGCGTCGTCTACCAGGGCTCCGAGCGGCGCACCGGCTGCCAGTTCAGCTTCACCTGCGACGGCTCGCTGCTGCGCTCGCCGGCCGCGACCCGCTGGCGCGAGGCGCAGGATGTTGCCCGGGCAGCGCTGGCCGGCGAAGTCGAGCCCAGCGTCGGCACCGCGACCCATTATCACGCCGATTACGTCCTGCCGAAATGGGCTTTCAACCTCGGCAAGATCGAACAGCTCGGCCGGCATATCTTCTACCGCTTCACCGGCGGCTGGGGCCGGTCGGGCGCGTTCAACGGACGCTATAGCGGGTCGGAACACATTCCCCAGCTCGACTTCGCGGCCTTGCAGCTGCGCGCGTTGGCCGGTGTCGCCAGCGCCGAAACGCAGGCATTGGTTCCGGGCCTGACCGTAGTGCATGACGTGAGCGACCGCCATGCGCCCAGCGATGTCGCCGGCCGTATTGATGTCACCAAGCCATGGCGGCTGTCGATCCCCGATCCCGTCGCCGCCAGTTCCCGCTACCGCGAGGCGCTGGGCGGACCCGTGCCCCCGGCCAGCCATTCCGCCGATATCGCCGCCGCCGATCCGGCACCGATCGACGGTGATAGCCAGTTGGCGGGGCTGCGATGAGGCTGGGCGATCGGCTTGGCATTGCCGACTGGGATGCCAGCCGCCGGCTGATTGTCCTCTGCGCGGTGGCCATGCTGCTGGCAATTCTATGGGGCGCCATCGCTACGCTGGAGGAAGTAACCCGCGGTCTTGGCAAGGTAGTGCCCTCAAGCAAGGTCCAGCTGGTCCAGGCGGCGAACCCGGCGACGGTGACGGCGATACTCGTGCGCCCAGGGCAGCTGGTGAAACAGGGGCAATTGCTCGTCCGGCTGGACGATTCGCAATCCTCCTCCGCACTCGGCCAGCTCGAAGTGGAAAACCAGCGGCTGACCGCGCGGGCGTCGCGGCTTGCCAACGAAGGCAGCGGCGGCAGCGGCGGCTGCGGCCCTGGCACTGCCTGTGCCGACGAGACCCAGCTCGCCGCGATGCGTCAGGCGACCGCGCGCAGCCGCGAAGCCGGGCTCGCGGCTGCGATCGAGCAGCGTCGGCGCGATCTGCAGGAAGGCCAGGCGACAGCCGGCGCGCTGGAGAACAGTTCGCGGCTGGCGCAGCAGCAGGTCGATATGCTGACGCCGCTGGCGGCAAAGGGCATCGTCCCGCAAACCGAATTGCTCACCGCCCGGCGCGAACTGGTGGATGTTCAGGGGCGGCTGTCGGCAGCGCGCCAGGGCATCGG
>JANMCD010000211.1:0-18685 GCA_031360905.1 Novosphingobium sp. | reverse complement strand
CCAGTCCCGGTGCCCGCCGATGAGCTTGCGCGGCTTGTGGCCACCCATCTTCCCCGGAGCAGCGCTCCCCGTGTCGCGATGTCGACGCAGCCAGTTTACCGCCGTGCTGATCGCAACACCAAAGCGCCGGGCAGCCTCGTTGCGAGAAAGCCCGTCGCGCTCAACCGCCAAAATTACACGTTCCCGAAGATCAAGCGAATAAGGTCGTGCCATGCCTTGCTGGCCTCCAATCCCAGCACATAGCTTGAATCAGAAAACTCGACCGTTGGGAATCCCCTATCGATTCAGCCAAATCTCATCCCGCTCTAGGCCGTAGCCGGGCTGAGCATAGGCACGGTAATAGTCGTCGAGATAGGCCTCACAGTAATCATAGGCCGGGCGGAGGCCACCGTCGTCGTTTGCGCGATGGTGACGGCGACGCCCATATTGCCGGCCATCGTCGTAGTAATGCGCGGTGCGGCGGCGGCATTCCCACAGCCAGGCCTCGCGCGCGCGGGGATCGATCCCGGCAGCGGCAGGGGCAAGGATGCCGCTGTCATGCCACACCGGCCGCATGTCTGGAACGCTAGCGGGAGGCGGCGGCGCGGGGAGTTGCGGCGTGTGCAGCGGGAGATCGGCGGTGACCGGCGAATCGCCCGGCATCCCCGGCGCCTCTGCTGCGATCACGGGTTGAACCAGCACCAGCGCCAGACCAATCGCGCTCGGCGCATCCCATATCCGGGCAAAGTGGCGTAACGGCATAGGATTCCCTTCATGGCTCCGGATGCAATCCCGGGTTCGGGGCGGAAACTAGCATCGGCCAGCCCGGTGAACCAAGGGGCGCCGCGGCACTCAATTGGCGCTGTCCCGTTTCGGTGCAGGCGGATGCCCTGAATTATCGGCGATCTGCGCGGGGCAGCACCTCTATTCCTTCGGCGAAGCTCGACATTGCCAGCGACTTAAGCCGGACGGGCATTGCCGCCTGGAGTTTCTCTACCTATCTCCCTGCGATGATCCGAAAACTCCGCAAACCGCTCATCTGGCTGGGCATCGTGCTGCTCGTTCTGGCGCTGCTGGGCGCCTGGGTCATGCGGGGAAATCCCTCGAAGCTGGATAGCGCGGCAACCTCCGGCAAGACACCGCTGCTGGTCGAGCCCGATTCCGAGATGTTCCCGAGCATCGGTCTGGCGAAGACCATCGGCTGGGCCGGCGGATTGGCGCCAACACCGGCGCGGGGCCTGGCAATCAGCCGCTTCGCCGATGGCCTGAGCCATCCCCGCACCATGCTCACCCTGCCCAATGGCGACGTGCTGGTGGCCGAAACCAACGCCCCTCCGGGCCCCGGCTCGGGCGGGATCACCGGCTTCTTCATGAAGCTGTTCATGGGCCGGGTGGGCGCGGGCGTGCCTTCGGCCGACCGTATCGTCCTGCTGCGCGATGCTGATGGAAATGGCAAGGCGGAACAACACTTTACCTTCCGCACCGCCGGGCTTGCCTCGCCGTCCGGTATGGCCTGGGGCAATGGCAAGCTCTACATCGCCAATCACAACGCCGTGCTCGCCTTCGACTTCACACCCGGCCCGACTGTGCTGGTCGGCGAGCCGCGCAAGCTCATGGATTTGCCTGCGGCGGGCAATCACTGGATGCGCAATCTGGTGTTAAGCCCCAATGGCAAGAAGCTCTACGCCGCAGTCGGCTCGGCGTCGAACATCGGCGAGCAGGGCATGGCGACCGAGGCTGGCCGTGCGGCGATCTGGGAACTGGATATCGCCAGCGGCAGCCGCCGTCAGTTCGGCGCGGGCATGCGCAATCCCAACGGAATGGCTTGGAATCCTTCCACCGCTGAGCTTTGGGCAACCGTCCAGGAGCGCGACTTGCTCGGGCCCGATCTCGTGCCCGATTACCTCACCAACGTGCCGGTCGGCGCGCAATATGGCTGGCCGTGGGTCTATTGGAAGAACTATCCGGACTGGCGAGTGAAGGATCCGATGCCGGATTTTCTCATCGAATATGCCCGCAAGCCTGAATATGCGCTGGGCGCGCATACCGGAGTGCTCGGGCTGTTGTTTTCATCGGGTGGTAATCTGCTGGGCGAGCGGTTCGCCAACGGCGCTTTCATCGCCCGCCATGGCTCATGGAACCGCAAGCCGTTGGCCGGCTATGATGTTGTGTTCGTTCCCTTCGATGCCAATGGCAATCCTGTTGGGCTGCCCCAGCCCGTGCTGACCGGTTTCCTCACTGCCAAGGCCAATGAAACGCGTGGCCGCCCGGTGTGGCTTACCTGGGACCGCGCGGGCGCCTTACTGGTGAGCGACGATACCGCCGGTATTGTCTGGCGGGTGCAGGCCCCCGGCGCGGCGCGCTCGGCAGCGCCGAAGCCGGTGGTGACCGCGCGCCTGCCAGCACAGCGGGAGCTGAAAGGGGATCCCAGCGCGCAGTTCGAGGCGGGCTTCAAGGAGGATTATGTCCGGATCCCGGAGTAGCGGTCAGATCGCCACACCCGCGCGCCCGGCCAGTTCGTTGACGAATTGCCAGGCGACCCGGCCCGAACGCGCCCCGCGCCGCTTCGACCATTCGAGCGCCTCGCCGTGTTCCCAGCTCAGCCCGAGGCTTTGCGCGTAACCGGCTATGATCGCCAGATAATCGTCCTGGCTGCAATTGTGAAAGCCGACCGACAGGCCGAACCGGTCGGCGAGGGCAAGGCGGTCGTCGAGAGCGTCGCGCGGGTTGACCGGGTCGTCCTGCTCGCTGAGGTGGCGTGCGACAATGGCCCGGCGGTTCGATGTCACCGCCAGCCTGACATTGCCCGGCCGCGCCTCGACTCCGCCCTCCAGCCAGGAACGCAACGCACGCGGACCGCTGCTGTCGCCGTCCTCGAAACCGAGATCGTCGATAAACACGAGGAACTGGCGGTTGACCGGACGCAGCGCGGTAAACAGGCCGGCAAGCGCAGTCAGGGCATCCGGCGCGACCTGAACCAGCGCCAGCCGTGCGGGATCGTCCGCTTGCGCGGCGAGGATGGCCGAGCGCAGCAGCGCCGATTTGCCCATGCCGCGCGATCCCCACAACAGAATGTCATGCGCGGCGTGGCCGGCGGCCAGGCGGGCGATATTTTCGGTGACGGTGGCTTTCTGGGCAGTGATCCCGCGCAGTAGTTCGAGCGCGGGGGCCTGAATCTGCGGTACGGCCCGCGCGCCGCTGCCGTCCCAGACATAGGCGGGATGCACCAGCCAGTCGGTCGGCACAGCCTGCTTCGGCATGACCCGTTCCAGCGCATTGGCAATCCGCGCGAGGAGCTTGTCGCTGCCGCTCATCCCGCCAGCGCCCCGGCATCCAGCGCATAAAGCAGTTCGGCACCGCCCATCGCCGAGGCTCTCAGCCCGGCGGCTTCGGGAACCACATGTTCGAGGAAATAGCGCGCAACCACTGGTTTACTGCGCGCGATGCCCGGCGGCACGCCCGCTTCCCCCGCCGCGCGGGCCTGACGCAGCAATTGCCAGCCGGCGGCAGCGACGGCGCACATGGTGAGGTAGGGCACACTCCCCGCGAGCCGGTCGTCGAGGCTGGCATCCCTCACCATCCATTCGCCGATTGCCGCGCAATCGCGGGCCAAGCCGGCCAGCGGCGCGGCGTCATCCGCCTCGCGGGCGATGTCCGCCATCAGCGCCGCCAGCACGCCGCCATTTTCGCTATTGAGTTTGCGCGTGACGAGATCGGCCGCCTGAATGCCGTTGGTGCCCTCATAAATCGGCGCAATCCGCGCGTCGCGGTAAAGCTGGGCGGCGCCCGTCTCCTCGATGAAGCCCATGCCGCCGTGGATCTGGATGTTGAGGCTGGCCACCTCGCAGCCGGCATCGGTGCCCCAGGCCTTGAGCAGCGGCACCAGGAGGTCGGCGCGGGCCTGCGCGGCGGCGTCTCCCAGTGTGCCGCGATCGACCTGGCCGGCGGTGTAGCAGAGCAGCGCTCGCGCGGCCTCGGTCAGCGCGCGCATCCGCAGCAGCATGCGGCGCACGTCAGGGTGCTCGATAATCGCTACCGGCGCCTTGTCGGGGGAGCCGGCGCGGGCCGATTGCACCCGCTCTCGCGCGTAGCGGCTGGCCTGTTGCAGCGCGCGTTCGGCGATCTGGACGCCCTGGCTGCCGACGTTGATCCGGGCCGCGTTCATCATCGCGAACATCGCCTTGAGCCCCTCGTTCTCGCGGCCGACCAGCTCGCCGATGCAGGCATCGCTGTCGCCATAGCTCATCACGCAGGTGGGCGAGGCATGGATGCCGAGCTTGTGTTCGAGGCTGACCGCCGTGAGATCGTTACGCGCGCCCAGGCTGCCGTCTGCGTTCACCAGATATTTGGGCACGACGAACAGCGAAATCCCGCGCGACCCCACCGGCGCGCCGGGAGTGCGGGCCAGCACCAGATGGACGATATTCGCGGCCAGATCATGTTCGCCCCAGGTGATGAAGATTTTGGTGCCCTTGACACGGAATTTGCCGGCATGTTCGCCGTCCCTGATTGGGGTGGCCGCAGTGCGTAGCGCGCCCAGATCGCTGCCTGCCTGCGGTTCGGTAAGGTTCATTGTTCCCGACCATTCGCCGCTGACCAGCTTGCCCAGGTACATCGCCTGTTGTGCCTCGCTGCCGTAATACCGCAGCGCCTCAATCGCGCCGACGGTCAGGATCGGCAGCAGCGCAAAGGCGAAATTTGCCGCGCCGAGGTTTTCCAGCACGCAGCAGGCAAGGCTGAAGGGCAGGCCCTGTCCGCCGAACTCCTCCGGGCCGGCAATGCTGTTCCAGCCCGCCTCGACATAGGCCCGGTAGGCCTCGGCGAAACCTTCGGGCAGCGTAACCACGCCGTTTTCGATCGCGGCCCCTTGCGTATCACCGATGCGGTGCAGCGGCGCCCATTCGCCGGCCGCGAAACCGCCGATGCCCTCGACAATTGCCGCGACCAGATCGGGGCTGGCGGCAGCAAAGCGATCGTGCGCGGCAAGCTCATCGATGCCAGCACTGACCTTGAGCGCGAAAATCTGCTCGGCACTTGGCGGCGTAAATTCGGTCATGCGCTTTCCCTTGGCTTTGTGCGCTACCGCCTATAGCGCCGCGCCATGACGGACAACAGCCCACCCACCATCAAGGCCGCCGACGCCGCCGCGATTACCGAGGCGGCTGGCGTGCTGCGCGGCGGCGGTCTGGTCGCGGTGCCGACCGAGACGGTCTACGGCCTTGCTGCGCGGGCGGACAGCGATGCGGCAGTGGCGGCGATCTTTCGCGCCAAGGGCCGGCCCGACTTTAATCCGTTGATCGTCCATGTCGGCGATCTGGCACAGGCGGAACTGCTGGCGGACCTGGACGGCCGGGCGAGGGCGCTGGCGGCGCGCTTCTGGCCGGGAGCGCTGACGCTGGTGTTGACCAAGCGCGCCGACGCATCGCTCGCCGCTGCAGTCACCGCCGGCCTGCCGACGGTCGCACTGCGCTGTCCCGCGCATCCGGTCATGCGCGCGCTGATCGCCGAGACCGGACTGCCGCTCGCTGCTCCCTCGGCCAACCGCAGCGGTGCGGTCAGCCCGACCAGCGCCGCGCATGTCGCTGCTTCACTGGGCGGGAACATCGGACTGATTCTGGATGGCGGAAACTGCGCGGCGGGGATCGAATCGACTATTCTTGCGCTGCGAGGGGAGGAGGGCTGGCAGGTTTTGCGGCCGGGACCGGTTACCACGTCGCAGATTTCCGCCATTCTTGGCGAGGAGAATGAAGTCCTGACGCCATCGGCGGCGCTTGAGGCACCGGGCCAGCTTGCCAGCCATTATGCGCCGGGCAAGCCGCTGCGGCTCGGCGCCAGTAGCGCGGAAGCAGACGAGTTCCATATCGGTTTCGGGCTGGTGGGGGGCGATGTGACTCTGTCGGCCGTGGGGGATCTGGCGGAAGCTGCGGCCCGGCTTTACGCCGCGCTGCACCAGGCGGGGGCTGCGGCGAAACCCCGGATAGCCGTCGCGCCGATTCCCGATGCGGGGATCGGCCGCGCGATCAATGACCGGTTGCGCCGCGCAGCGGCCTGATCACTCGGATTCGGCGAGGGGTGTCGGCGATTGGCGCTGGAGTTCATCATATTCGAAGCTTGCCCGGTTGCAGGCCTCGCCATTGCCGTCGGAACACTGGCGCGAATGCTGTAGGTAGCTGCGCTCCAGCCGGCCGAGCCGCTGTTCGCTGAGCCGAAACCCGCGGCCGCGCTTTTCGTCCGATTCAGACTGGCTGGTGGTGGCCAGGTCAACGGCCTTGCCCGCCACGCGCACCGGCGCGGTCGCGACATCAACCAATGCCTTGGCGATACATCCCGGCAGGGTCAGCACGCTCAGCGTCGATAGAATTATTGCAGCGGACCTGCGCATTTTTCTTTGTCCTGCGATTTAGGCGGCAACATGCCGGACAGAACCTTGCCAATCAGTGAACTTGCGAATCGCAAACCGAAAGGGCCGCTCCTGGCGGAACGGCCCTTTGTTGGTTTAGACGGCCTCGGTTTGACAGATGTCAGACTGGGGCCGCTACCGCTGCAGCCGCTGCAGCAGCCGCCGCCGCTGCCTCATAATACTTCGGCGCATATTCGTTGAGGATCGCCAGGATCTTCTTGAGCGCGGCCGGCTCGTCGGTCTTTTCCATGGCTGCAAGTTCACGCGCCAGGCGCGATGAGGCGGCTTCGAAGATCTGCCGTTCGGAATAGCTCTGCTCGGGCTGATCGTCGGCACGGAACAGATCGCGGGTCACTTCGGCGATCGAAACGAGGTCGCCCGAATTGATCTTGCCTTCATATTCCTGTGCCCGGCGCGACCACATGGTGCGCTTGACCTTCGGCTTGCCCTTGAGCGTATCGAGCGCCTCGCGCAGGGTCTTGTCCGACGACAGCTTGCGCATGCCGATCGCTTCGATCTTGTTCACCGGCACACGCAGCGTCATCCGCTCTTTCTCGAATCGCAGCACGTAAAGTTCGAGATGCATACCCGCGATTTCCTGCTGTTGCAGTTCGATCACGCGGCCGACACCATGTTTCGGATAAACGACATAATCACCGACATCGAAGGCATTTGCCTTGGCCGTCATGTATAATCCTTTCGTTCAATCGGGTGGAGCCCCGCAGTAGCGCTGCCGAATATTGGCGCCTGAAGCGCCAGATGCGCATTTCACGGCCGGTCCTATACCAGCGCCACGTTTTTCGCGACCCGCCCTTACGCCCGTCTTGCGACGCTTATTAAGACGCAGCGGGATTTCCACTGCGACCAGGCATCGATATAGCACGGCTGTAATATAATTGCCATAGGGTGATAACCGGACGGATTTCGTTCAGCGTCGGGCGTTCCGCAAGACGGCGGTGCGCCGGCTCAATCGCCTTCGCCAGGCTCGGCAGAGAAGAGCTTTTCGAACTTACCCTCAACTCCCTTGTAATCGTCGGCGTCTTCCGGCGAATCCTTTTTTGTAGTGATATTTGGCCATTCGGCGGAAAACTTCGTGTTGAGTTCAAGCCACTGTTCAAGCCCGCTTTCGGTATCGGGCAGGATCGCCTCGGCCGGACATTCCGGCTCGCAAACACCGCAATCGATGCATTCGCTGGGGTTGATGACCAGCATGTTCTCACCCTCGTAGAAACAGTCTACCGGGCAAACTTCCACGCAATCCATGTACTTGCAGCGAATACAGGCTTCAGTGACGACATATGTCATGGCTGCAAATCCCCTTGGGCGCTATCGTTACGAATTGCCGCTGCTAAAGGGAAATCCGCAGCGCCGTCAAGCACCCGATAACAGCTTTGCGCTTCCGGAGCGGGTCGACGCTGGACCGGCAGGGAAAGCAGCTCGATCACCCGTACGCTGTTGGCCAGCGGAACCGTCAGGACATCACCCACTGCGACCTTCTGGTGCGCCCGGTCGACCCTGCGACCGTTTAGCCGAATATGACCATCCGCTGCCATCGCCTGAGCAATGGATCGCGAACGGGCGAGTCGTAAAAACCACAGCAGCTTGTCGATCCGCATCAGCGCACCAGCTCGGCGAGTGCCGCAAAAGGGCCGCCGTGAAAGGGGGGCGTCAGCGGCGATTCCCTGCCCTCATGTCGGCGCGGTGGCCGCCAGCGCCAGAGTGGCCGCATAGGCGGGCCGGCTTCGCCTTCGCGCAAGCCGCGCGGCATGATCGGCTGGAAGTCAGCAAGCCGCAACAGCGCGGCATAGCTGGCAGTCACCAACCCCGCAGAAACGGCGCGGGCAGGATCAAGCGGGAAGGGACTCCGGCCAGCCTGAACGCGCACCGCATGCGCTTCGCGCAGCAACCGGTCGGCAATGTCGAGCCGGATCGCCTGTTTGCCGAGCTGGCGATATCCCGGCGGAGACGAACTGACGGCTGCGAGAACCGGCGGCATGGCGGATTCCGGCAGGGGTGCAGTCGCTCCGCCGAGCGATGCCAGCACCTGCCAGGCCGCCAGCGCTTTCGGCTTTAGCATGGCTGGCAGGAACAGGTCGAGCTGGCCGACACGGACACCGAGCCGGGCGAGCGCGGTGCGCTGCGCCTTGTCGAGCCCGTCGATCCCCGAAGCCTCGCGGCCGAGCATGCCGCCTGCCTCGACCAGCCGGATCAGCAGCGCGCGCAAAGCCGGCCCGGCCGCGGCTGCGCGGCTGGCCGCGTCGAGCCTTTGCAACGGATCGAGCGGCGACAGCATCTGGCGCAGCCACTCCGTTAATGCGGCCAGCAGTGGCAGACGCGCTTCAACAGGTAGCGCCTCGAGCGCTTGATCGGCAACAAGCCGGAGGGTCATCGGCGTGCGCCCCCGCGCCAGCACGGCCAGCGGGGCGCCTTCCGTAATCCACAGGATCGCGCCTTGCGCCAGCCTGAGCACTGCCTCCCCCTGACGGATCGCGGCTGTGAGCTGCCCTGCCCGGTTCGCAGCCAGGGCGGGAACGTGGCGTTCCGCAGCGGCCAGCAGCAGCTTGCGGTCGCTGGCCCGCAGGGCCGGATCGACGTGAAACCGGAAGCCGCGCAGCGTGCCGATATGCACGCCGTCGACCAGAACTTCGCCATCCTCGAGCGTGACTGGCAGCAGCGCGGAGTCGGCGCCCAGCTTTTTCATCAGCACGGTGGTCCGCCGGTTGACGAAACGCTCGGTTAGCCGCGCATGCAGCGCGTCGGACAGCCGCGCCTCCGCGCCCCGCGCCCGCGCCGCCATCTCGTCCCGCGCCAGCACCCAGTCGGGCCGTTGGGCAATATAGGCCCAACTGCGGATCGCGGCGATGCGGCCCTGCAGCGTATCTATATCGCCCGAGGGGTTGTCGAGCGCGGCGATGGCCTGGGCGATGTAATCGGCGCCCAGCTCGCCGCCCCGCAGGTCCTGCCACAGCCGGGCGACGAACCGCGAATGGGTTTCCGCGCCCTGCTGGCGGAAATCGGGCAGCGAGCAGACCGCCCAGAAGCGGGCGAGGGTGGCCGGGGAGCGGACCGTGGCGGCAATCTCCGGCTCTTCGGCGAGGCGCTTCAGCACCGCAACGTCGATCGCCTCGGGAGCGGCGGCAAGCTCGGGGCGATCGGGCGGTGTTTCGAGGTCGGCGATCAGCTGGCCCAGCGAATCGAAGCGCGGTTCGGCCTCGCGCCAGTACAGCCGGGTGATGGGCGGGAAGCGGTGTTCCTCGATCGCGTAGACTTCCTCATCGGTGAATGCCGAATCATGGCTGCGAGTGCCGGACAGGGTGCCGAACGTCCCGTCGCGCTGGTGCCGCCCGGCGCGCCCGGCGATCTGGGCCATTTCCGCCGTGGTCAGGCGGCGCTGACGGACTCCGTCGAATTTGGACAATCCGGCAAAGGCGACATGCTCGATATCCAGGTTTAGCCCCATACCGATGGCGTCAGTAGCGACGAGGTAATCGACCTCTCCCGACTGGTAGAGCGCAACCTGCGCGTTGCGCGTCTGCGGCGACAGCGCGCCCATCACCACCGCCGAGCCGCCGCGAAACCGGCGCAGCATCTCGGCAATCGCATAGACTTGCTCGGCCGAGAAAGCGACGATGGCGCTGCGCGGCGGAATGCGGGAAAGCTTGCGCGCGCCGATATGGGACAGCGTCGAGAATCGCGGCCGAGTGACGATCTGGGCCTCGGGCACCAGCGCGCGGACCATCGGCTCGAGCGTGGCGGAGCCGAGGATCATCGTCTCCTCCCGGCCGCGGGCATGGAGCAGCCGGTCGGTGAAAATGTGCCCACGCTCGCGATCGGCGCCGATCTGCGCTTCGTCGAGGGCGATGAAGGCGAGGTCTGCATGGATCGGCATCGCTTCGGCCGTGCACAGCAACCAGCGAGCGTCCTTCGGCTCGATCCGCTCCTCGCCGGTGATTAGCGCGACGCGGTTTTCGCCCTTGATGGCGCAAACCCGGTCATAGACTTCGCGCGCCAGCAGCCGCAGCGGAAAACCGATGGCGCCGCTGGAGTGCGCGCAGAGCCGTTCGATCGCGAGATGGGTCTTACCGGTGTTGGTCGGCCCTAGCACGGCCTTCACCCGGTCGTCGGTGTCGCGGCGGGGAAGGCGGGTTGGGCGCAGGACCATCGCAAAAGCCAATGTGGCACTGCGCCTCGCGCCCCGCAAGGCAAGCGCCCCGGATCATCCCCCAAGCCCTCGTCAAAACCGCAAAAATGCGGGCGTGTTAGGCGAAAATTAACGCTGTGGGGCGCAGGAAGCAGGCATTGGATTGGCGCCGGCGCTGCGCTGCCGGGCGGGAGATCACTGCCAGTGTTCAGGCCTATCGATCAGGCGGAATTTATCCAGGCCGGCCCGGCGGGAAGCGCTGCTGCGTTGTCGCTCGCGCAAATTCTTCCCGATGGGGCAGGGCCTGGTGCGGCGGATGCGCTTCGCAGCCGCCTGGGCCTTTGCAAGGCCTGGATCGAAGGCCACTGCCACCGGCTCGATCTTGCGCCCGACCTTGCCGAGGATATCGGCAGCGCGCGGTGGTTTCGCGGGTTCGGCACGATGCTCGGGCTGGCGGTCGCCGCGCTCTCGTTCTGGCCGGATTTCAGCGCGGTCGAAGCTGCCACGGCACGGCCGGTCGATAGCGCCTCGCGTGATGAATTTCGCAGCCAGATGATCATGCCACTGGCGCTCGGCGGCGACAGCGGGCGGCGGATGGGCGCGACCAGCGCCGTGCGCCCGCTCGCCAGCACGCCAGAGCGGTCGACGATCCAGCTGGTCGCGACGCTGGGCCAGGGCGACAGCTTCGGGCGTATGTTGCAGCGCGCCGGGGTTGGCGCTAGCGACGCGGCGCGGGTGAGCGAGTTGGTGGCGGGCCGGGTTTCGCTCGGCAAGATCGGTCCCGGCACCCGCTTCGACATTACCCTTGGCCGCCGCACCGCAGATGCCGGCCCTCGGCCGCTCGATAAACTCGCGTTCCGTGCCCGCTTCGATCTCGACCTCGCGGTTAACCGGCGGGGGACGGCACTGGTGCTGGCGCCGCACCCGATTGCGGTCGATGCGACGCCGCTGCGCATTCGTGGCGCGGTCGGCTCCAGCCTCTATCGCTCGGCGCGTGCCGCCGGTGCGCCGGTCAAGGCGATCCAGCAATATCTCCAGACGCTCGACAGCCATCTCAGCCTCGACAGCGATATTGCCCCTACCGACCAGTTCGATTTCATCGTCGCCTACCAGCGCTCCGCCAGCGGTGAGAGCGAGACCGGCCAGCTGATGTTCGCAGGGCTCGAGCGCGCCGGTCAGCCGCTGGCGCAATTGCTGCGCTGGGGGTCCGAAGGTCAGTTCTACGAAGCCTCCGGGTTCAACAGTCACAAGGCGGCGGTCTATGCGCCGGTCGCCGGGCGGCTGACCTCCGGCTTCGGCCTTCGTCGCCATCCCATCCTCGGCTATACCCGCTTGCACGCCGGCGTCGATTTTGGCGCGGCCTGGGGCTCCCCGATTTTCGCGGTCAGCGACGGCCTGGTCGTCTATGCTGGCCGGCACGGCGGACACGGCAATTATGTGCGGCTGGAGCACGGCGGCGCGCTGGGCACCGGTTATGGCCATATGAGCCGGATCGCGGTCTCTCCCGGTGCCCGGGTCCACGCCGGCCAGGTGATCGGCTACGTCGGCTCGTCCGGCCTCTCCACCGGCCCGCATCTGCATTACGAGGTCTATGAGAGCGGCCGCACGGTAAATCCGCTGTCGGTGCGCTTCACGGTCAATACCCAGGTCGACGCCAAACAGCTGGCCTCGTTCAAGGCGCGGCTCGCCCAGCTCAAGACGATCGCGCCCGGCGCTGCGCTCAAGAGTCTGGCGCCCCGGCAGGCGACCGTGCCCGCGCTGTAAGCGCACAATCCCTCTGTCAATCGCCAACCAATTCGGCCAAGAACCGGCACTATGACCGCCATTCCTACCGCCCGTTACCCCGCCACGCGCCTGCGCCGTACCCGTGCGAGCAGCTGGAGCCGGGCGATGGTCCGCGAGACCAGCCTCTCGCCCGCCGATCTCATCTGGCCGCTGTTCGTCACTGCGGGTTCGGGGGTGGAAGAGCCGATCCCCTCGCTCCCCGGCGTTTCGCGCTGGTCGGTGGACCGCATCGCGGTGCGGGCGAAGGAAGCAGCGGCGCTTGGCATTCCCTGCGTCGCGCTGTTCCCCAATACGCAGCCCGAACGGCGCAGCGCCGAAGGGGCGGAGGCGCTCAATTCCGACAATCTGATGTGCCGCGCGATCCGCGCGATCCGCGATGCGGTTGGCGGCGACATCGGCGTGCTGACCGACGTTGCGCTCGATCCCTACACCAGCCACGGCCACGACGGGCTGATCGATGCGTCGGGCTATGTGCTCAACGATGCGACGGTCGCGGTGTTGGCCGGTCAGGCGCTTAACCAGGCGACCGCAGGGGCGGACATCATTGCGCCCTCCGATATGATGGACGGCCGCATCGGCGTCATCCGTGAGGCGCTCGAAAGCGCCGGTCACATGAACGTCCAGATCATGAGCTATGCAGCAAAATACGCATCGGCGTTCTACGGCCCGTTCCGCGATGCGGTGGGCAGCCGAGGTCTGCTCCAGGGTGACAAGCAGACTTATCAGATGGATCCGGCGAACGGCGAGGAGGCGCTGCGGGAAGTCGCGCTCGACCTTGCCGAGGGGGCGGACAGCGTCATGGTCAAGCCCGGCCTGCCCTATCTCGACATCGTTGCCCGGGTGAAGCAACGCTTCGAAGTCCCGGTCTTCGCTTATCAGGTGAGCGGCGAATATGCGATGATCGAGGCGGCGGTGGCGGCAGGTGTCGGGCCACGCGACGCGCTGGTGCTGGAAACGCTGATGGCGTTCAAACGGGCGGGCTGCTCGGGTGTGCTGACCTATCACGCGGCGCATGCGGCGCGGCTGCTGGGGGCATGACCGAGGCGGAGCTGTTTCGATTGTTTGGGACGGGGCCATGCGATCCCTTGCGTCGACACGGCATCTATCCCATTGCTCGCCGCCAATGACCGCAGCCAGCCCCGTCCGCCGCACCCTGTTCGTCGCGACGATCCTGACCGGCAGTTTTCTGCTGTTCCTCGTCCAGCCGATGGTGGCGCGGATGGCGCTGCCGCAGCTGGGGGGCGCGCCCAATGTCTGGAACAGCGCGATGCTGGTCTATCAGGCGTTGCTGCTGGCCGGTTATGCCTATGCGCACCGCCTCTCTCGGCTGCCGCTGCGGCGACAGGCGGCGATCCATATCGGGCTGCTGCTGGTCGCCGCCTTGACGCTGCCGATCGCGATTGCCAATCTGGCGCCGCCGCGCGCCGGCAACGAGGCATGGTGGGTGCCGCTGCTGTTTTTCGCCAGCGTCGGCCCGGTGTTCTTCCTGGTATCGGCGCAGGCGCCGCTGATGCAGCGCTGGTTCGCGGTTCACCCCGATGCCGGCGAACCCTGGGCGCTGTATGCGGCCTCGAACCTTGGCAGCTTCGCCGGCCTGCTAGCCTATCCGTTGCTCGCCGAGCCGTTCCTGCGAGTGCCGGCGCAGAGCCTGATGTGGAGCGCCGGATACGGATTGCTGATCGTAATGATCGCGCTCGCGGCGAAAGCGCGGTGGCATGCGGTGGTCTCGCTGGAGCCTGCGCCAGAAACTCAGCCAGCAACTGCACCGACCGAGGCGGTCGATGCCCGGCGGATCCTTCACTGGATTGTCCTCGCGGCGGTTCCGTCCGGCCTGCTGCTGTCGACCACCACGCATCTCACCACCGATATTGTCGCCATGCCGCTGCTGTGGGTGATTCCGCTCGGGGTCTATCTGCTGAGCTTCGTTGCCGCCTTTTCCGAGCGTCGCGAATTCGCCAGAGCAATGACCAGTGCCGCGCCATGGATCATGCTGCTGACCGGCGGGATGGCGATGTCTTCGCGCAGCACCGGGACTATGGCGCCGGCGCTTGGCAGTGTCGTCCTGCTGTTCGTCGTCGCGGTTGCGCTGCATGCGCGGATGTATGCCTTGCGGCCGCGGGCATCGCAGCTGACGCTGTTCTACCTGGCGATGTCTGCGGGCGGCGCACTGGGGGGGCTGTTCACGGCACTGATTGCGCCGCTGGTGTTCGACTGGGTGTGGGAGCATCCGCTGCTGGTTCTCGCCGCCGCCCTGCTGATGCCGCTGCCCGCGCTGTACGATTGGCGGCGTCTGCCCGGGCTTGATCCGGGGCTGGCGCGCATCGGGGCGGCAATCCTGGTGGCGATCGGCCTGTTCCTTGCGGTCCAGCTGCTGGACCTTCCCTTGGGGGCGGAGGCGGGACTGGACCGGCTCTGGCTGACGTTTGGCATTGCCGTGGTCGGCGTGTTGCTGGTGCCGTGGCGCTGGCTGTTTGTCGGCCTGTTGTTAGCTTTGATGCTCGCCCAGGGCGGATTGGACACGTTCAACACCTCGCTCAACGGTATGCGCTCGCGCAGCTATTTCGGCATTTACACGGTGCGTGAATATCCTGCCTCCCAGCTGCGCACACTGGCGCACGGCAGCACTCTCCACGGTCAGCAATCGACCGATCCCGCCCGAGCGCGCGAGCCAATGAGCTATTACGGCCGCGGCTCGGGCGCCGCCATCGCATTCGGCCAGGCACAGGCGCTCTATGGGCAGAACGCGCGCATCGGCATTGTCGGCCTCGGCACCGGCACGCTGGCCTGCTACAAGCAGCCGGGCGAAGACTGGCGCTTTTTCGAGATCGATCCGGCAGTGCTGCGCTTTTCGCGCGACCGCACATTCTCTTTCGTCGCCGACTGCGCTCCCGACGCCAAAGTATCGATCGGCGATGCCCGGATCGGCCTCGCGCGGATGCCGCCTGCGAGCTTCGATATGCTTGCCGTCGATGCTTTTTCCTCGGACGCCATTCCCCTCCACCTGCTGACCGACGAGGCGTTCGGCATCTACTTCCGCGCGCTTGCGCCGCGCGGGCTCCTGGTGGTGCACATCTCCAACCGCTTCATCGAGCTCGAGCCGGTTCTGGCCGCGCTCGCCAGGAAGCGGGGGCTGACAGTGGCCAAACGCGACGACAATCCTTCCGATCGCACCACGCTCACTCCCTCGACCTGGGTGGCGCTGAGCCGGGATCCGGCGATGGTCGCAGCGCTCGCCAAGGCGCAGCCCGACAAGACATGGGGCGCGATGATGCCGCCGTCGAAGCAGATATGGACCGATGACCATGCCTCGATCCTGCCTTTCATCCGCTGGAACAATATGCTGAGTTCGAAATGACCACCATGCCAAGCGATATCACTCCGAAGGACATTACGATCGCCGCAATCGGCGGCAAAACCCCCCGCATCCACTCAAGCGCCTTTATCGCGCCGGGCTGCCGGATCATTGGCGATGTCGAAATCGGACCGGATGCAAGCATCTGGTACAACTGCGTGATCCGCGCCGATGTGAACCGTATTGTCATCGGCGCGCGGAGCAATATCCAGGATGGCAGCGTGATCCATTGTGACAGCCCAAAGCCGAAGCGGCCCGGCGGCCTGCCGACCATCATCGGCGAGGATGTGCTGATCGGCCATATGGCGATGATCCACGGCTCGATTCTGGAAGACCGCGCCTTTGTCGGGTTGGGCGCAATTGTCATGGATGGCTGCCGGATCGCCTCGGACGCCATGCTGGCGGCCGGTGCGATGCTGACGCAGGGCAAGGTGATCGAAAGCCGCCAGATGTGGATGGGCCGCCCCGCCGCCTATGCCCGCGACCTGACCGAGGCCGCGCTGGCGGAGATGCGCGCCGGAGTGGCCGGCTATGTCGTCAATGGCAGGCTCCACGCCGCCGCCCTGCGCGGTTCGCCATGAAGCCGCTGCTGCACAAGGCATAGCGCCAGCGCCTGTGACAATGTTGCGCGGCGCAACTTTCCCCACACCTGCCCCAGCTTGCAGCCGGTTCTATGCCAGCGGGAATCGACATCTTTCGGTGACCTGACTATGGACCCCGCATTCCGGGTCTCGCCCGTCGCAGCCCTGCTGCTAATGATCTCATGAGGGATGCATACCATGTGGAATGAAGGCTACACGTCCGAGATAAACTATACTTCGGGATATTACCCGGAGCTTTCCCCCACCCGGATCCGGCTGGCGCTGCTGGCCTGCGGGATCGATCACAGCATCGACGACAATCCGACATATCTCGAACTAGGCTTCGGCCAAGGCCTGTCGCTCAATATCAACGCAGCCACCAATTCGGGTCACTTCTACGGGACCGATTTCAATCCCGGCCAGGTTGCAAATGCCCGTGAACTTGGCAGAGCGATGGGCAAACCGCTGGCTCTGTTCGAAGACTCGTTCGAAGAACTCGCTCTCCGCAGCGACCTGCCGCAGTTCGACATTATCGCCTTGCACGGCATCTGGTCATGGATCAGCGACACCGCGCGGGCCGCGATTATCGAGATTGCGCGCAAATCGCTCAAACCCGGCGGGGCGCTTTACATCAGCTATAATGTCACCCCGGGCTGGTCACCGGCCTGGCCGCTGCGAATTCTTCTTGCCGAACATGCCAAGCGCGAGGCGGCAGGCACTATCCTCGACAAGGTCGATCAGTCGATCAATTTTGTCGAGAAAGTCATTGGCGCCAATGCGGCCTATTTCGTGCAAAACCCGCAACTTGCCGGCCGGCTAGACATTATCAAAAAGCAGGACCGCACCTACATCGCACATGAGTATTTCAATGCGAACTGGGATCCTATGCCCTTCGCAAAGGTAGCGGGCGATCTTGCCGAGGCCAAGCTGTCGTTTGCCGCCTCGGCATCGATACTCGACAATCTGCCCGCGATCAGCATCCCGGCCTCTGCCCATCCCATTCTGCAGTCGATCAAAGACCCGATCATGCGCGAGACGACGCGCGACTATTTCGTCAACGCCCAGTTCCGCCGCGATATTTTCGTCAAGGGTCCGCGCTACATGCCGGTTCACGATCATGGCAAGCGGATCGAACAGGAGCGCTTCATCCTGCTGGGCGATCCTGAGAAATGTCCTGAAAAGACTGCAACCGCAATCGGCGAGGCGGAACTCAAGGCCGACATATACAAGCCCTTGGCACAGGCACTCGGCAAGTTCCCGGACGGGACCGCCAGCGTTGGCGAACTGATGGCGCTTAAGGAATTAAGCGCCCTCACGCGCGCTCAGGTATGGGAAGTATTGCTGGTCCTTACTGGAGCCGGCTATGTTGCTCCGGTATCGACGTCGACGACGTCCGCCGAAGATGTTGCAGCAGCGCAGGCGCTCAACCGTCATCTGCTGGCCAAAGTGGAGTCGGGCGGCGGGGTCGATTATCTTGCAGCGCCGCAGCTTAGCACGGCGTTCAACGTTACGCGGATCGAACAGCTGTTCCTGAGCGCATTGTTGGGGAACCAGAAAAACCCGGTCGCATGGGTGCAGCAGATTCTCGCGGATCAGGGGCAATTGCTGATCGTCGATGGTGCACCGATCCGCGATGAAGGGCTGACGCGCGATGAACTCACGCGGATTTTCAACGAGTTCAAATTGCTGAAATTCGATTTGCTGAAGCGGTTAGGCGCCTATTGACGCCGCAGTGCTGCTCAGCCGTCCCGGCTGCATCCGGGCAATCTTCTGCCAGAGCGCGCTGCGCTCTGGCTTTCGGGCAGTCATTCCGTCTCGTCGCCGCCTGGCGCGGTCTGCGTTTTGGGCTTACCCTTGGGAGCGGTCTTTCTAAGGGCCTTGCGGTCCAACTTGGGCGGCGCCGGGGTCAGTTCAAACGACAATGCCCCCTCTTTCAGAGAGACATGCACCTCGCCGCCGTTCGCCAGCTTGCCGAACAACAATTCCTCGGCGAGCGGCTGCTTGACCTTCTCCTGGATCAGCCGGGCCATCGGCCGCGCCCCGTAGAGCTTGTCATAGCCGCGATCGGCCAGCCAGTCGCGGGCGTCGCTGTCGAACTGGATGTGGACGTTCTGCTCGACCAGCTGCAATTCGAGCTGCAGGATGAACTTGTCGACCACCCGGCTGATGACTTCGGTCGGCAAGTAGGAGAACGGCACGATTGCATCGAGCCGGTTGCGGAATTCGGGTGAGAACATCCGCTTCACCGCTTCGTCGCTGGCGTCTTCCTTGGACACATCGCCGAAGCCGATGCCCTGCCTGGCCATGTCCGACGCGCCCGCATTGGTCGTCATCACCAGCACCACGTTGCGGAAATCGATGGTTTTGCCGTGATGGTCCGTCAGCCGGCCGTGGTCCATCACCTGCAGCAGGATGTTGAACAGATCGGGGTGCGCCTTCTCGATCTC
>JANMCD010000181.1:0-1890 GCA_031360905.1 Novosphingobium sp. | reverse complement strand
GGGATCGTCGTCGGTACGCCTTCGACGGTGAAACTATCCAGCGCATCCGCCATTTTCGCGATCGCCTTTTGGCGCGTTTCGGCGTGAACGATCAGCTTGCCGATCATGCTGTCATAGAACGGCGGGATCACCGCGCCTTCGCTGATATGCGAATCGAGCCGGATGCCCTCGCCTTGGGGCGGCGACCAGCGGGTGACGGTGCCGGGAACCGGCACGAAGTCGCGCGTGGTATCCTCGGCATTGATCCGGCATTCGATGGCATGGCCGGTCAGCACCACGTCCTCCTGCCTGACCGAGAGCCCCTGCCCGCCAGCGATGCGCAGCTGTTCCTGCACCAGATCGCGCCCCGTCACCATTTCGCTGACCGGGTGTTCGACCTGGATGCGGGCGTTGACCTCGATGAAATAGACCTCGCCGCGCAGCACATCGTAGAGGAATTCGCAGGTTCCCGCGTTGCGGTAGTTGACGCTTTTGGCGAGGTTCACCGCCGCCAGATGCAACTGCGCGCGCAATCTATCGGGCATGGCGATGCACGGCGCTTCCTCGACCACCTTCTGGTAACGGCGCTGCACCGAACAGTCGCGCTCGCCGAAATGGATCACCTGCCCCTGGCCGTCGCCGACCAGCTGGACTTCGACATGCCGCGCCTGGGGCACGAAGCGTTCCATGAACAAGGTGCCGTCGTTGAACGCAGCCTGGGCTTCGGCGTGCGCACGGTTGAAGCCGGCCTCGATCTCGTCGGCGCCATTGACGATGACCATGCCGCGCCCGCCGCCGCCCGCGGCCGCCTTGAGCAGAACCGGATACCCAAGCTTGTCGGCGATCTTGCGGGCGTCGGCAGCGCTGGCGATCTCGCCGCTACCCGGCACCAGCGGAACGCCCGCAGCAGCAGCCAGTTCGCGCGCGCGCAGCTTGTCGCCCAGCGCATCGATCATATCGGGCTCGGGGCCGACGAAAATGATGCCGTGCTGCTCGCACAGCCGCGCCAGTTCGGCCCGCTCCGAAAGGAAGCCATAGCCCGGATGCAATGCGTCGCAGCCGCTCGCCTTGGCCGCCTGCACCACCAGCATGGCATCGAGATAGCTCTTCGCCGCCGGGCCCGGCCCCAGCACCAGGCTGCGGTCCGCCAGCCGCGCCGCCGCGCTGCCGCGGTCGGCATCGGATACACCGACCACGGTCTCCAGATTAAGCCCTTGCGCCGCGCGGACCACCCGCAGGGCGATCTCGCCGCGATTGGCGACAAACAAGCGGGAAATAGCCATGGTCAGAGCGGCATCACGGCAAACAGCGGCTGGTCGGCTGTGACCAGTTCGCCATCGCTCGCCATCACCTGCACCACCTTGCCCGCCACCCCGGCGCGCACCGCGGTGAACAGTTTCATCACTTCGACCAGGCACAGCTCGCTCTCGGCAGTCACCATGCTGCCGACCTCGACATAGGGCGGCGAGCCGGGTTTGGGTGAACGATAGAAGGTTCCCAGATAGGGCGCGCAAACCACAATCGCGCCTTCGGGCACAGCCTGCGCCGCCGGTGCAGGAGCCGCTGCGGCAGCTGCACCCGCACCTGCTCCGGCTGCCGGGGCGGCCACGGCGTGAGCGGTTCGTTGAACCTGCACCACCGGCGCGCTTCCGCCTCCCCCGAGGCCAGGCGCGTTGGCATCCTGCGACAGGTAAATCTCGAAATCGCCATGCCGCGCCTGTAGCTCACGCAGGCCTGAGCGTTTGAACTCGTCGATCAGCTGCTGCAGATCGGCAAGGCGCTTTTCCGTATCCATCATCGCAAACTCCGCCCTGCTTCGACTTCGGTCCGGGTCAGCCCAGCACCGCACCCCTCGAGCGGAGTTCCCGCCTGCTCCATCCGATACAATTCCTGCACGCGCTTGTCCTCGCT
>JANMCD010000166.1:0-27427 GCA_031360905.1 Novosphingobium sp. | reverse complement strand
GTGGTGACTGGCTGATCAAACGCAGCGATGGAGTCATCCATCTCAATGTGAGGGCGATGCTCCAAACCCTGGATGGTGATGCGATTTACATGACCTATGAAGGCCGATTGAAAGGCCCGTCAGACATGGACCAGCGCATAGCCAGAGGTGACACTATCGACCCGGGCGAGTTATATTTCCGAACCCTTGTGCAATTCGAGGCGGGTGCTCCCGCACTGCTCTGGATGAACGATATTGTCGCTGTCGGCATCGGCAGCCGTCACCCTAATGGCCCTCATTATTCGATCCATCAACTGCTCTAGCAGTCTGCTGAAAAACCCATAGCATTTTGCGGCTTGGTCTGATTCAATGTTTTCAGAGATGGAGGCGGCGATGCGGGGGCAGTTTTCGGATCAGGGTCGGATGTTTTCGTATTTGTCGCCGGAGGAGCGGGTACCCAAGGGACATCCGTTGCGGGCCGTGCGGGCGATGGTCCGGGCGGTTCTTGAGGACATGCACGGCGATTTTGCCCAGCTCTATTCGAGCGCGGGCCGTCCCTCGATCCCGCCTGAGCAACTGCTGAGCGCGCTGTTGCTGCAGGTGTTTTACGGCATCCGTTCGGAGCGTCAGTTGATGGAACAGATCGATTACAACCTGCTCTATCGCTGGTTTGTCGGGCTGGATGCCGATGATGCGGTGTGGGTGCCGACGACCTTCACCAAGAACCGCGAGGTCTCCACCCTTGCATTCCCCCCGCATTGCGCTATGCGCCCCGCTTCCCCGCTCACCTCACAGGCTTGGGCAGGGAAACCAGAAAGCCGGAGGGGCCCCGCGATGGCGCGGACAAGCCAGCGATCGGTATGCAATGAAAGGAAGCTGCCGAGTGCCGCTTTACGAGCACGTGTTCCTGGCCCGCCAGGATCTCAGCCAGGCGCAGGTCGATGCGCTGGCCGCCACCGCCACCGAAATTGTCGAGGCCAACAAAGGCAAGGTCACCAAGACCGAGAGCTGGGGCCTGAAGAGCCTCGCCTACAAGATCAACCGCAACCGCAAGGCGCATTTCGTGCTGCTCAACATCGATGCCCCCCCGGGCGTGATCGCCGAGCTTGAGCGCCAGACCGCGATCAACGAAGATATCATCCGCTGGCTCTCGATCCGCGTCGACGAGGCCGAAGCCGGCCCCAGCGTGATGATGCGCAAGAGCGACCGCGACCGCACCCGTCGCCGCGAACGTGAGGAGTCCTTCTGATGTCGCGCGCATTTTTCCGCCGCCGCAAGTCCTGCCCGTTTTCGGGTAAGGACGCGCCGAAGATCGATTTCAAGGACGTGCGCCTGCTGCAGGGCTTCATGTCCGAACGCGGCAAAATCGTCCCCAGCCGCATCACCGCGGTTTCCGGCAAGAAGCAGCGCGAACTCAGCCAGGCGATCAAACGCGCCCGGCAGCTCGCCCTGCTGCCCTATCTGACCAAGTAAGGAGGCAAGTCCCATGCAGATCATCCTCCTCGAGCGGATCGAAAAGCTCGGCAGCATCGGCGATGTCGTCAACGTCAAGGACGGCTACGCCCGCAACTTCCTGTTGCCGGGCAAAAAGGCGCTGCGCGCCAACGATGCCAACCGCAAGGTGTTCGACGCCAACCGCGCCCGCATCGAATCCGACAATGCCGAGCGTCGCGGCGAAGCCCAGACGCGCGGCCAGGATGTCGACGGCATGAGCGTGGTGCTGATCCGCGCCTCGTCGAATTCGGGCCAGCTCTACGGCTCGGTTTCGGTGCGCGACATCGTCGATGCGCTGAACGAGCAGGGCGCGAATATCGCCAAGGCGATGGTCGTGCTCGAACGCCCGATCAAGACCGTGGGCGTGTTCGACGTGCGCGTTGCGCTGCACCCGGAAGTGGCGGTGATGATCAAGGTCAACGTCGCCCGCTCGTCGGATGAAGCCGACCAGCAGGCGGCCGGCGTCGATGTGCTGTCGGCGATGTTCGACAGCGACTCCTCGGGCTTCGTCGAAGCATTCGATCCCAATGCCGAGCCGGGCAGCATTGCCGCCGAAGAAGGCGAAGCGCCGGCTGCCGAGGGCGCGGCTTAATTAAGTTCCGCCGGGAAAGCCGGCCCTTCGCCCCTCCCGCTCGCGGAAGGGGTTGGGGGCCGGACCGGTAACGCTATCGACGCAGGCGCCAGCGACCGCCATAGTAGAACCATGGACCTTGCCCCCAGCCAAGCCGCGAGACTGGTCGTCACCGGCACCGACACCGACATCGGCAAGACCGTGTTCGCCGCCGCGCTCGCCGCGCATCTTGGCGCGCGGTACTGGAAGCCGGTGCAGGCGGGGCTGGAGGGGGAAACCGACAGCACTGTGGTGGCACGGCTGTCGGATGGCAAGGCGCAGATTCTGCCGGAAGCCTATCGGCTCGTTACCCCGTGTTCGCCGCATGAAGCAGCCCGGATCGACGGGATCACGATCGATCCCGCGCGCCTCGCGCTGCCGCCGGGGGATGGTCCGCTGGTGGTGGAAGGCGCCGGCGGCGTGCTGGTGCCGCTCGCCGAAAACCTGCTGATGGCCGATCTGTTTGCGCGCTGGGGCTTGCCGGTGGTGCTGGTCGCCCGCACGTTGCTCGGCACGATCAATCATTCGCTGCTGTCGCTCGAAGCGCTGCGTGCCCGAAACATTGCGGTTCACGGCATCGTTTTTTCAGGCGCGCCCAATCCGGCCAGCGAGGCGGCGATCACCCGCATCGGGCGGGTGCCGCACCTCGGCCGACTGCCGCACATCGAACCGCTGACGCCGGACACGCTCAACGCCGCCTTCACCGCCCATGTCCGGACGGAAGCCTTCGCGTAATGCCCCGCTCGCCGGTCTGGCATCCCTTCACCCAGCACGGACTCCACGAGGCCATCCCGCTCATCGCGCGCGGCGAGGGGGCGATCCTCCACACCGCCGAAGGCCAGCGCATCATCGATGCGATCTCGAGCTGGTGGGTGACGACCCACGGCCATTGCCACCCCCGCATCATGGCGGCCATCGCCGGGCAGGCGCAGAAGCTCGACCAGATCATCTTCGCCGGCTGGACGCATGAGCCGGCCGAGGAACTGGCGCGCCGCCTCGTCGAACTGGCCCCCCGCCCGCTGGACCATGTGTTCTACAGCGACTCCGGCTCGACCAGCGTCGAGGTCGCGTTGAAGATGGCGCTGGGCTTCTGGGCCAACCGCGGGAGCCCGCGCCACCGCATCATCGTCATGCAGCACAGCTACCACGGCGACACATTCGGCGGCATGTCGGTGGGTGAGCGCGGCGTGTTCAACCGCGCTTACCAGGCGCTGCTGTTCGATGTCGAAACCGTGCCCTTCCCGCACGCAGGCGCCGAGCAAGCAACGATCGATGCGCTCGAAAAGGCCTGCGTGCAGGGCGATGCCGCAGCCTTCATCGTCGAGCCGCTGGTGCTGGGGGGCGGCGGCATGCTGGTCTATCCGCCGCATGTGCTGGCGGCGATGCATGCAGTCTGCGCCGCGCACGGAGTTCTGTTCGTCGCCGACGAGGTGATGACAGGATGGGGCCGCACCGGCACGCTGTTCGCCTGCGAGCAAGCCGGGATCGTGCCCGACATCATGTGCCTGTCGAAGGGCCTGACCGGGGGCTCGGTGCCGCTGGCGGTGACGCTGGCAGGGTCGCACATCTATGCCGCGCATTATTCGGACGACCGGGCGAAGCAGTTTTTCCACTCCTCCAGCTACACCGCCAATCCGATCGCCTGCGCGGCGGCTCTGGCCAATCTCGATATCTGGCGGGACGAGCCGGTGCTGGAGCGGATAGATGCGCTCACCGCGCGGCAGGCAGAGGGTCTGGCGATGCTTGCGGCCACCCCCGGCCTGAAAAACCCGCGTCAATGCGGCACGATTATCGCGGTGGATTTCGAGGCCGGCGTCGATGCGGGTTATCTCGCGGGCATCGGGCCGAAGCTAAAGGCGTTCTTTACGGAACGCGGATTGTTGCTCCGCCCGCTGGGCAACACCGTTTACGTCATGCCGCCCTATTGCATCTCGCCCGAGGACTTGGCTGCGGTGCATGCGGCGATTGCGGAGGCAGCCAAGGTGGTTGGCGAGCGCTAAATCCTTTCCGTGCCAGGGGGGATCAATAGGGCGGTTTGTCCAATCCCTGCGGGCTGAGCGTGAACACCTCACAGCCGTCCTGGGTAATGCCGATCGAATGTTCGAACTGCGCCGACAGCGAGCGGTCGCGAGTCACCGCCGTCCAGCCGTCGTCGAGCAGTTTTACCGGCGACTTGCCCAGGTTTATCATCGGCTCGATAGTAAAAAACATGCCCGGCTTCAGTTCCGGCCCCGTCCCCGCCCGCGCCGCATGCACCACTTCGGGCGCATCGTGGAACAGCCGGCCAAGGCCGTGCCCGCAGAATTCGCGCACAACACCGTAGCGGTTATTCTCGGCATGGCGCTGGATCGCCGCACCGATATCTCCGAGCCGCTTGCCCGGCTTGGCCTGCGCGATGCCGAGCATCAGGCACTCATAGGTCACCTCGACCAGCCGCCGCGCCTTCAGCGAAACATCGCCGACGAGGAACATCCGGCTTGAATCGCCGTGCCAGCCGTCGAGCAGCGGGGTCACGTCGATATTGACGATGTCGCCCTCTTTCAGCGCCTTATCCGAAGGGATGCCGTGACAAACGACATGATTGATCGAGATGCAGCAACTATGTGCATAGCCGCGGTAACCGAGCGTCGCGGGGATCGCGCCGTTTTCCAGCGTAAAGGTGCGGACGAAATCATCGAGCGCCTGGGTCGTCACCCCCGGCTTTACCAGCGGCACCAGCGCATCGAGCGTCTCGGCCGCCAGTCGCCCGGCGCGGCGCATCGCTTCAAATGCCGTCGGCCCGTTCAGTTTGATTGTGCTGTCGCGCAGCTGGGTCTCGTGGTCGGCGACTGTCTGATATTGGGTCATGCCCGGCCATGTAGCAATTTCGGCGTGCGAAATCGAGACCCTCTTTAGTTTGTTTAGCCAGCGCAATTTCCGCGCTTGCCCGCAGCCGCATGGCGGCTAGGTTCGGGCAACATGACCGACAAGCACGCCTTGATCCAGCCCGACAAGGGCCAGGACGCCATCCCGATCCACCTCGTCAACCAGGACAGCCTGCCCGGCTTGCTCAAGACGCTGAACGCCCAGCAGCGAGCGGCCCTCGCGGCGCAGAAGTTTACCGGCGGCGGCTATGAGCACGCGGTCGTGCCCGATGGGGACAGCTGGTTTGCCATCGGCGGTGTGGCAAACCCGGACAGCCTGTCGAGCTGGTGTATGGCAAAGCTCGCCGAAGTATTGCCAGCCGGCACGTACCGCCGCGCTGACGGTGAGCCGGGCCCGGCGCTGCTGGGCTGGGTGACTGGCCAATACCGCTTCGACCGCTACCGCTCGGAGCCTGACCCGCCCGGCTCCCGCATCCTGCTTACCAGGCAGGCCAAGGCAATCGCCCCGGCGCTGGCCGAAGCCGAGGCGACGGCGCTGGTGCGCGATCTGGTCAACACGCCGGCTGAGGACATGGGACCGGCCGAACTGGAAGCGGCGGCGGAGCGTCTGGCCAAGGCGCACACGGCCGAGCTGCGTGTCACTGGCGGCGATGCGCTGGAGCGCGAATTCCCGATGGTCCACATGGTCGGCCGCGCCGCCGCGCGCAGCCACGCGCCGCGGATGATCGAGCTGGAATGGGGCAATCCGTTGCATCCGCGCGTCGCGATCGTCGGCAAGGGCGTGTGTTTCGATTCGGGCGGTCTCGACATCAAACCCGCATCGGGCATGCTGCTGATGAAAAAGGACATGGGCGGCGCTGCGCATGCATTGGCTCTGGCGCAGTTGATCATGGCAAGCGGACTGAAGCTGCGCCTGCATCTGCTGGTGCCAGCGGTCGAAAATGCGGTGGCCGGCAACGCGTTCCGGCCCGGCGACGTGCTGCGCTCGCGCGCCGGGATCAGCGTCGAGATTGGCAATACCGATGCGGAAGGCCGGCTGATCCTGGGCGATGCGCTGGCCCGCGCCGGCGAGGACAAGCCGGAGCTCATTATCGACTTCGCAACCCTCACCGGCGCAGCCCGCGCCGCTGTTGGCCCTGACCTGCCCGCCCTGTTCGCCCGCAAAGACGAAACCGCCGAGGCTCTGCTCGCCGCCGGCACCGCAGCCGACGATCCCTGCTGGCGCCTGCCGCTGTGGGAGGGCTACCGCGAATTTCTTAAATCCGACATCGCCGACATCAACAACAGCCACACCAACGGCTTTGCCGGAGCCACGGTCGCCGCGCTGTTCCTTGACAAATTCGTGCCTGAAGGGGCCGACTGGGCGCATTTCGATACGTTTGCTTGGCGGCCGGCGGCCAAGCCGGGACGGCCCAAGGGCGGCGATGCGCTAGGGCTGCGGGCGAGCTGGCGCATGCTGCAGGCGCGGTATGGCAAGGGCAACGCTTAACGCCCCACCCGCTGGCGAGGAGAGACACCGGATTGCACGGGCGAGTTGTCGCTCCGGTAATTCAACCTTCCCCGAATAACCCTTTGTAACGCTCTCGCAGCAGTTTTTTCTGGATCTTGCCCATCGTGTTGCGGGGCAGTTCATCGAGCGCGATGATCTCCTTAGGAAGCTTAAACGCGGCCAGTTGCTGGCGCAGCGCCGCGCGCATGGCCTCCTTGTCGAACGTCCCCACTGGCTGGACGACAGCGACCACCGCCTCGCCCAAATCTGGATGCGGCACGCCGATCACTGCGGATTCGGCGATATCGGGCCGGTCGTCGAGCACCGCCTCGACCTCTGCTGGATAGACGTTGAGCCCGCCCGAAATGATCAGATCCTTCTCACGCCCGACCAGTTGGACGGAGCCATCGGCGTCGATAAAGCCCATGTCGCCGGTGATGAAATACCCATCGGGCCGGAATTCCGCAGCCGTTTTCTCCGGCATTTGCCAATAGCCCTTAAAGATGTTCGGCCCCCTCACCTCGACCATGCCGACCTCGCCCTGCGGTAGCACGCGGCCTGTCTCGAACTCGGCGATGCGCAGCTCGACGCCTGGCAGCGGCGGGCCGACGAAGCCGGCGCGGCGAATGCCATCATAGGGATTGGACGTCAGCATGCCGGTCTCGGTCATGCCGTAGCGTTCGAGCACCCGGTGGCCGCAGCGCTCCTGGAAGGCGCGGTGGACGTCGGCGGAGAGTGGCGCCGATCCGGAAATGAACAGCCGCATGCCTGCCGCCGCCTCGCGGGTGAAGCCGGGATCGGCGAGCAAGCGAATATAGAAGGTCGGCACGCCCATCAGCACGCTGGCGTTAGCCATTGCGCTGACCACCACGGCGCTGTCGAACTTCGGCAGGAAGACCATCGTCGCGCCGGAAAATACCGCGCAGTGCACCGCTACGAACAGCCCGTGGACGTGAAAGATCGGCAGCGCGTGGATCAGCCGGTCCTCGGGCGTAAAGCGCCAGAAATCGACAAGCACCTCGGCGTTCGACACGAGATTGGCGCCCGTCAGCATCGCTCCTTTGGGCTTGCCGGTCGTACCCGAGGTGTAGAGGATCGCGGCGATGTCGTCCGGCTGGCGCGCCACCGGCGCGGCTTGCGCATCGCCAAGCCCAGCGAACAGCTGATCGAGGGTGCGGATCGTAAGACTGCTCTTGCCGATCCGAGCGAACAGTCCGGCGCTCTGCTCCTCGCAGACCGCCAGCACGGGGCGGGCGTCGCCGACGAAATAGGCGAGCTCCGCTTCGGTATAATCGACGTTGAGCGGCAGGTAGACCGCTCCGGTGCGAATGCAGGCGAAGTAGAGGATCAGCGCCTCGACCGACTTGCCGGTCTGCACCAGCACTCGCTCTCCCGGTGAAACCCCTAAAGTCTGGAGACGCGCCGCCAGCCGGGCAGAATCCCGCTCGACTTCGCCATAGGTCCAGCTGCGGCCCGCTTCCTCGATCAGGACCTTCCCGGAGAACTCACGGAAGCTGCGGGCAAGACGCGCTTGAAGACCGGTTGTCACGTCCGGCTCAATTCATGGCGGCTGCCCCGTTTGTCGGTGCCGAGCGTATTGCAGGGCCACCTGACTATTCCCGTCAACATGGGCCCTTCATCGTTGCAATGTTGGCGCAGGGCTTCGGCGTTGACAATCGCGGGGCCGCTGTCGGTTAGCCGTGTAACGCTGATCATTGCTGTCTCCATGGTTCAACCGATGCACCCCGAAATTCACTTTGACCCGGCCTCAGCGACCAGTGCGGGTGCGGCGGGCCTAGGGCCACCCAACCGCCCCTGATACAGAGCCGACCACTATTCCATCGAACATTCGGAAATATCCTCAAGTTTTGTCCGTCAAGGCCCAAGCGCACGAGTCCAGCATTGAACATGGAACCTGGCGGACTGCTCGGCCTCCCATGCACCGACCTGCCCGGCGTACCCGAGTAGGCAGTGATTGACGCGCGAATAGTTCCGTCACGGTGTTTGCGGAGCATAAACTTGCTCCGTAATTTCGCGCCCTTACGCATGGCTGACCTCGTTCTCATATTGCTCTCATTGGAGTGGCCAGGATCTGGCCCTGATCAAAAGCGCAATCCGTATGAGGGATTTATCAATGCGAATTAGTATCTTCGGTGCAGGTTATGTCGGTGCAGTTACCTCAGCCTGCCTTTGCAAGAGCGGCAATGACGTTGTCGCGGTCGATATCAGTCAGGCCAAGGTCGATAGTCTCAATCGCGGCGAGTCGCCGATCGTCGAGACGGGCCTTGATGAGTTGTTCCGGGAAGCCTTGGAGTTGAGGCGCTTTCGTGCGACCACAGACGCGGCAGAGGCAATCGCCGAAACCGAGATGTCGATTGTTTGTGTCGGCACGCCCAGCTTGAGCAATGGCGACTTGAACTTGAAATTTGTCGTCGAGGTCTGCAGCGAAATTGGCCGCGAGATTGCCCGCAAATCGTCATTCCACTCGGTCGTACTGCGTTCGACCATGTTGCCAGGTTCGATGGCTACAACAGTGATTCCCGCCCTTGAGCAAGCATCGGGCAAAATCGCCGGCCGGGACTTCGGCGTCGCGATCTTCCCCGAATTTCTCCGCGAGAGCACCGCAGTGGAAGACTTCTGCCACCCCGAGGTCACCGTGATGGGCAAACTCGATGACGTGACCATCGAACGCCTGCGCTCGGTGAACCCGCCATCGACCAGCGCGGAGTTCGTCGTCGATATCCCAACCGCCGAGATGATCAAATATGTCAACAATTGCTGGCATGCCAGCAAGATCGTTTTCGCCAACGAGATTGGCAATATCTGCAAGAAGGTCAATGTCGATGGCCATTCGGTGATGGAGGTGCTTTGCGCCGACAAGAAGCTGAACATTTCGGCAGCCTACATGAAGCCCGGTATGGCCTACGGCGGATCGTGTCTGCCCAAAGACCTTCGGGCGCTGCGCTACCGCGCGACCCAGCTTGATGTCTCGACGCCCATGCTCGATGCCGTCAGCCGCTCCAACAGCCGCCAGATCGAACGCGCTTTCCAGGCGATTGTCGACAAATCGACAAACGGGCGGGTCGGACTGCTCGGTCTCAGCTTCAAATCGGGAACGGACGATCTTCGCGAGAGCCCCCTGGTCGAGGTCGCCGAGCGCCTTTATGGCAAGGGTTACGACCTGCGGATCTACGACACCAATGTGCGTTATTCCGCTTTGCACGGCAGCAATCTGAGCTTTGTCGAGGCGCGCTTGCCCCACCTGTCCAAGCTGCTGGTCGACGATCTCGATGATATCTACGACCATGCCGAAGTGATCGTGGTGGGCAACTCCGACCCGCGCTTCAAGGATGTCATGGACCGCCGCAAACCCGAGCAGTCGGTCGTCGATCTCGTTCGCATCACCTCCGGGCGGCAGCGGTCGAACGCCGTTTACGAGGGCTTGTGTTGGTAAGCTTCAGGTATCCAGGGCTTTAGGGGGCACCTAACATGCCAGGTCTTATCCTTCTCGCAATCGTAATAGCCGCCACCGCGTTCATCATACCGGCGAACTGGTTGGATTCGACATCGCCCGCATTCTTGCTGCTGATCGGCGTGATCGGCATATGGCGCTACAGTTGGGGACTGATCCACTTCTGCCGCGCCATGCTCTATCGCCATATCGTATTCCCGAGAATGCGGAGGCGGGTTGAGGCCTTGGGCGAGAAGGCGCTCCCGAGCCATGTCTATCTGCTACTTACCAGCTTTCGGGTGGCAAAATCTACCACCGAACGGGTGTACCGCGCGGCTATCGAAGAGGCCTTGGCCTGCGGAATCCCCTGCACGGTGGTTGCCTCGATCGTCGAGCTGGGCGACCGTCGGATCATCACCCGCCTGTACAATGCGATGGCCACCGGCAGCGCCATGCGGCTGGTCATCGTCCGTATCGCGGGGACCGGCAAGCGTGATGCCCTGGCCGAGGGATTCCGGGCAATCGCCGCTGATCGCCCGGCGCGCGACGCCGCAGTTTGCGTGATAGATGGCGACACCATCCTGGAGCCAGGACTGCTGCGCTCGAGCCTGCCATTCCTCAAAGCCAATCCGCGCGCAGGTGCATTCACCACCGACGAGATTTGCGAAGTTGAAGGCAGCCGGATTTTCCGTGACTGGTACAACATGCGCTTTGCCCAGCGGCAAATCCTGATGTCGTCGATGGGTCTGTCGCGCCGTGTGCTGACGCTCACGGGCCGGATGTCAGCCTTCCGCGCCGAGGTTGTCTGTAACCCGCGCTTCATCGCCATGGTGCAAGAGGATCATATCGACCACTGGCTGTTCGGTCGCCTGAAATTTCTGACGGGGGACGACAAATCCACCTGGTTCTATCTGCTTCGGGGGGGCTTCGAGATGCTCTATATCCCCGATGTTCGCATCAGGACCGTCGAACATCCGCCGCATCCCGACTTCGGCATCGCCTCCACCCAGCTGATGGTTCGCTGGTTTGGCAACATGCTGCGCACCAATTCCCGGGCGCTGGCGCTCGGTCCCGGCCGGATGGGTCTGTTCACCTGGTGGTGCGTACTCGACCAGCGGATATCGATGTGGACGTCGCTAACCGGACTGGCAGCGGCGCTGATCGTTGCGGCTTCGGGTCAGCCATGGCTGTTTTTCGGCTATCTCTACTGGGTCGCGATCACCCGCCTGATCCTGACAATCCTGCTGCTCACGGTACGAAATAATGTGTCCTGGACCTATCCCTTCCTGCTTTATTACAATCAGATATACGGCTCTTTGATCAAAATCTACATGTTGTTCAATCTCGATAGGCAAAGATGGACACGGCAAAATACGACTCTGCCAAGGAACCGCCATAGCTCTGAACGCTTCTGGACATTGGTGGGATCGCGCGCCGGGCACGTAGCCTCAATGTTGCTCCTGTTCGTAGTAATTGGTGAAATAATCTGAGGGTTTCTTGAGTTTATTGCCTTCCGCTGAGGAGAAATTTCATGACTGTAGAAATGCTCAAGCCGCCCATGGCTCCGCTAAATTTGCAAATCCATCATTTTGATCGTGGCCAAATTCCCGCTCGTATCGAGATCAACGGTAAGCGTTACCCGATCGACAGAATTTCCGCCGGTGGCTCGCTCGACGTGGCATTCGATGGCGATGCCGAACCTGGCCAAATTTTGCAGACAAGCCTGATATTCCCCTTCTCCGATTTTGACATGGCGATGCCGGCGAATTGCGAGGTGACGTTTTGCGATCGCACGCAGTCGCGTCTGGGACTGCAAGTCGCGCAAAATGCCATGGCGATTGACCGCTCGTTGCTTAACTTCATGCTTGATGCGGTCGCTGCCGGCGATGTCGTCAGTGCTGGCGAAATTCTCGAGGTAGCCCGGCTGGAAGGCCGAACCGCTGCGACTGGCGACTTGGAAGACGAAACGCGGTTTGCCCGTGCGCGGGGCGGTGCTCGCCGCCGGCTTGGCGCGATATTCTTCGTGTTGCTCGCCGCCGGCTTGCTTGCCTATATCGGCACCAATGTCGCCACCCGCACATTCACGATCCAGGCCGATGGCGCGATCGTCAATCCGCGGGCCATGCTGGCCCGGACGCCGGTGGGCGGCGAACTGGTGTCGTATGCCGGAGCGCCAGGCGCGCGGGTCGCCCTTAATGCACCGGTTGCCACACTGCGGACGAACACTGGCGAAATGGTCACCATTCCAAGCGGGTGCGATTGTGTCATCGGCGGCCAGCTGGCAGAATCGAGAAGCTTCCTGCGGCAAAATCAACCCGTCGCGCAGCTGGTTCCAGTCGATGGCACCAACAAGGCCGTGCTCAGCGTTAGACTTGACGATCTCCGGCGGGTCCGGGTTGGCGATCAGGTGGTGGCGAGCTTCTATGGATCAGGCGCTCAAGCGCGCGGTACGGTCGAACGGGTCAGCCCGCCCAAGATGCTGGACGGTTACACCACGGCCGGTTCGAACCGGAGCGGCCGGATCGAAGTCCGTTTCAATGGCAACGTACCGGCATGGCACGTCGGTGAGCCGGTCAGCGCCCGCATCCTGCTCTCGCGTTTCAACCCCTTCGCGCAATTCGACTTTTGAGCGGCCTGTCGGCTCAATCCACCGGACTGTGCCTCAGGAGCAATTGTGCAAATCAGCGATCTCGCAAAAGCACATAATTTTAGGCGCTCAGGGCTTGAGCGGGCGTTCGCTGACGGTGCCGATCGAAGGTGGCGAGCCAGCGGCCTGGGAGGGCGGAGGGGAAACCGCGTCGCCAAACAGGGCGGTCAGGTTCCCTCCGAGCCGGGTGAACGACAAGGGCCGATTCGCTTCCACGACCTGCTTGACGCGCGGATCGCGGGAGCGAGCGTAATAGGGTTCGAGCCAGGCGAGATGAGCCGCGCTGACCTCCTTCATGTCTTGCGGAAAGCCGGTTCGCGCCTCGATCGCCGAGGGATTGTCGATGCCGGTCAAGACAAGGTCGATGAGTGCCCGCAGCCGCCGGTCCTCGTCCGGGGACAGCGCGATGCCATTTGCCGCAGCACCCTCGCGCAGCATGATCAGCGGGGCGAGGGCATAATTGTGGTAGGCGAGAGCAAGCTGCCGCCGCTTGAGTTCAAGCGGGAGCGTTCCATCTTCGCCGATCTGCGCCAGCGCATAGCGGAAGCGGTTTACACTCCAGTCGAACAGTTCGCTGTCATCGGACGCAATTGCGGCTGCCATCACGGCCCACGCGGCCCAATTCAAATGGTTGTTGGAGCGGCTGTCGAGCGTGAGATTTCTAGAATAATCTGCTTCTACCTGGCGGGCGACCCGTTTCAGCCAGCCGCGGACGATGGCCGATTGCTCTGGATCGTGCGGCGCGCTGCGTATTTTCAGATAGGACGTGGCAAGAGAGGCAAGTTCCCATTTGCGCACGGCTTCGCCGGTGTTGTTGACTCTCCCAAGCAGCGCGTCGTGCTCCGCCCAGACGCTGAGCCAAAGCATGACGCAGCGGGCGTCGCGTCCGCCAGTGCCATGCTTATCGACCAGCCTGTCGGCGACGCTGGACACATTGCGGCTGAAATCGCTGAGCGACCGGGTACTTTCGACATATTCGCTTGCCGCTTCGGGATCGATCACGGTGCTGGCGTGAGCGCGGCGGTTCTCGCCGTACTTGCTGACACTGATAATGTCGCGAATCGGTGGCGGCGCCAATGGGCACTTCGGTTCGGAACTGGACGCGATAGATGCAATTGCGATATGGTCGGCTCGAGGAAACGGGGATTTGAATGGACTACGAGACGCTTGGTCCTCAGCCATCGCCATCGCAAGCGCAAGCAAAGCTACAACCATCACGAAAATCAGCTTTCCCATTCAGCGCGCTTCCAAGTCTGTCCCCCGGCTTCCCACAGTACCAGGACAACCACAAGAACGGGGACTAAGGCATGACACAGATAAGCAAGAAAGCCGCATTGACATCGGGGCAATTTGAAATTCGTCGTGAACTCAGTGCAAAGTGGCGTCCGGCTACCGGGGCGTCCCTCCTCATTATCAGCGCGACGGCTGGCGTCCAGCCCGCTTTCGCCCAAGTCGCGCAGTGTCCCTCGGCGGTTGCGGACAGCGACCAGGCTCCGTCAGGCGGCCAGTCTGCCGCAGCGCGCCTGCGCAATCCCGATCCGCTGGTTCGCGACATGGCCCGGGCGGACCAGCTCTATGACAGCGGCGCACGCGATCAGGCGGAGCAGATTTATATGCGCCTGTCGCAGGCGCGACCGGACCGGCGGCAAACCGCACACCGGGCAAAGCTCAAGCTCGCTCAGTCAGCGATCTCACGTAGCGATTATGCGCGTGCGGAAACACTTGTGGCGGAGGCGGCCGGGCAAGGCGTCTTGCCGGATTTGCAGGCTCGCGGTCGGCGGCTGCGCGCGCAAATTGCCGAGCGCAGGCAGATGGGCGCGGCCGAGGCGGCGCTCGAGGCGGTCGATGGGCTGGTCATCAGCCGCCGCTTCGATGAGGCCGTCTTACAGACCCAGAGCCTCCTGCGGCGCCCCTGCCCCTATCCCGACGACTACCCGGCCCGCGTAAAAATCCGCTTGGCGCAGGTGTACCGCGCCAAGGGTGATTTCGCCTCGGCCCAAGCGACCGCCGCGGACGCCGTTGCCAGTGCCGCTACGCCCAGGGTGCGCGAGCGGGCGAACGAAGTCGCGGTGGAAATTGGCAGTGCCGCCCGGCGTAACGCGCAACTCGATATCGTCACCCAGGCGGATGCGCGCTTGGCGGCGGGTGACGCAAATGGAGCAATCGCGGTGCTCCAGCCGCTGGTCGCCAGCCAGCAAATGGACCCGCAGGTCGAGCCATCCGCGCGGCTGCGTCTCGCGCGCGCCTACACGCGGGCTGAGCGGCACGGCGAAGCCATAGCAGTTCTCGAACCGCTGGTCGCGCCCGGGACGCCCATGTCCGCAACGCTTGAGCCGGCAGATTATGAATCGATCGGCCGAATTTACCTCGCGCGCGGGGCGCAGCTGCAGGCGAGCGGCAACCTGGCTGAATCCGCAGCTGTCTACCAGCAGGTGCTCAGCTGGAATCCGCCAGTCGCACCGGAAGTTCGCGATTCGGCCCGGCTGAGCCTTGCTCGCGTGCTTGACCGGCAAGGCGACAAAGCCGGTGCGCTGGCGCAGATTGAGCTAGTCCGATCCGGCAACCCCAGTCCGCAAACCTTGCAACGCGCCAACAATCTGCTTGCCGCCGTTCAGGACGGCGCGCCGCTCAACCGACCGTACGGCTATGTGCAGGCCGGAGTAGCCTATGACAGCAACGCGCCTACCCGGATTGCTGCCGTAAATGACGCGGATGAAGACGTTCCATTCCCGGCCAACCAGCGCTTCGACGATATTCACGTCAACCTCGCCGGCCGGCTCCAGTACCGGCACCAGTTCGGCCAAAGCGCCGACTATCTCGACATCGATACCTACGCCCAGCGCACGCTGCAATTCGACTTGCCGCAGCTTGACCGCACCCGGCTGGGTGTGCGGGCTGGGCCGGTGTTCGCTTTGCCCGGCGGTGCGACCCAGCTGCGCTTCGGCGGCCAGTTCGATATCGAATGGCGCGGTGATCGGTTCCGCTCCTCCGAGGCCGGCGGCTATGTCGGTATTCGCCACGAGCTGACCAACGCGCTTTCAGCGGCAGCGACCTACTCGCTCGCCTGGCACAACGACGTTCGCCCCGAACGGGACGCGCTGCACCATAGCCTCGATCTGGAACTTCGCTCTGAGCTCAGCGATGCCGACATTCTGACCTTCGATTTCCGCGCCCAGCGGGAAGGCGGAAAGATCGAGCGTGTGAGGAACTGGGGCCTGCGCGGCGGTGCAAATCTTCGGCACCGGTTCCGTACCGAGTCTGCATTTGTGCCTTTCGTGGAGGCAGGCGTGGAAGCCGAGCGGTTGATCTTCGATGGCGCGGAAACCAACGGCCAGATGCGGCGCGACTGGAAGTACAGTCTGGAGGGCGCAGTGGGGGCCGACATCGCCCGGAACTGGCGCGTGCGGCTGCATTATTCCTACTTCGATATCGACTCGAATGTCGCCACTCGCGACAGACTTGGGAACCATCAGGCCGGTGTGAACTTACGTTATTCATGGGACTGAATCGTGGATCCAAGAGCCACTTGCTTAGGTATGCAACAGTTCTCGGCTCGTGCCTTCGCTAAAGGGGTGCCGGCACCAGGAGCAGGTTGGTAATTATTGACGAGGGGGGGCGGACGTTTTGATGAGGAAATGACATGCCCGGCAGTTTTTATGTCTCCAATTATGGCGCCGTAGGCAACGGCATAGCTGACGACACCGCAGAAATTCAGGCGGCCATCGATGCTGCCTATGCGGCTGGCGGCGGAACCGTTTTCCTGGGCGCCGGAACCTACAAGGTCAGCGGCACCTCCGACAAGAGCGACGGCGCCCTGCGCTTGCTCGACAATGTCACGCTGCAAGGCGCGGGCATGGGCGTGACGATCATCAAGGTTCAGGACGGTAACCTCTATAACCTCACCGGGATTGTGCGGACCCCATTTAACCAGATCACCCACGACGTCGCGATGTACGATCTGACGCTCGACGGCAACCGCGCCAATAACACCATGAAGATCGATGGCTTCTACACAGGCGTCGCTCCGGGAAGCACGCGGCAGGATTATAACATTACCGTCGATCGGGTCGAGGTGAAGAACTGCAGCGGCTATGGCTTCGATCCGCACGAACAGACGCTCAACCTGCGCATCGCTAACAGCGTGGCGCATCACAACGGGCTGGACGGCTTCGTCGCCGACTTCCTGGTAAACAGTGTCTACGAGAACAACCTTGCCTATGCCAACGACCGGCACGGCTTTAATGTCACCACCAGTACCGGCGGGCTGCAATTGCTGAACAACATCGCGCGCGACAACGGTTCGGCCGGGCTCGTGATCCAGCGCGGCAGCGAAAATATCCCGGTGCCGCATGACATCATCGTCCGGGGCGGCTCCTACTACAACAACGCCCGCGAAGGCATTTACGTCAAAATGGCCGATGACGTCTCCATCACAGGCGTCAGCGTCTACGGCAACCAACGCCACGGCATCCGCCTCGACGGTGCCGACAATGTCCTGATTACCAGCAGCAGCATCGGCAACAATTCGCAGGCCGGGGCCAGCCTCTACGATGAAATCCGGATCAACCGGTACAACGATTCCGCCGGGTCGTCCGGTTTGATCTTCGACTCGACCGGCATCCGGATCGAGTCCTCGACGATCTATTCAAATCTGGCGATCAAGGCGCGCTATGGTATCTACGAGGCGCTGGACGTCGCCGGCTATAATTCTTTGATGGGCAATACGATTTCCGGCCAGCTCACCGGTCCGACCTATTTCGCGCCGCAGCTGGTGACCCCTGCGGTCAATCAGACCGGCACCGCCGGAACCGCATTCAGCTACCAGCTCGCCGCGAATACCTTCTTCGATGCCGACCAGACCAATCCGACACTGAGCGCAACCTTGGCGAGCGGCGCGGCGCTCCCGTCATGGCTCACATTCAATCCGTCGACCGGGCAGTTCTCGGGTAATCCGCCGGTCGACAGTACCCTCCAGATCGTCGTCAAGGCCACCGATACCCAGGGGCTCAGCTCGACGACTACGTTCAATTTGGTTGTCGGGGCCGGCAGCGGCGGCGATATCATCGGGACTAGTGGGGCTGATACCCTGACCGGCACCAGCGGCCCCGATAACATCTTTGGCTTGGGTGGAAACGACACCCTGTCCGGTGCCGGCGGGGCGGACACCCTTGACGGTGGTTCCGGCAGCGACACGATGGACGGCGGTGCCGGTGACGATATCTATTACGTCAATACATCGACCGACCTGGTAATCGAAGCGGCGGGCGGAGGCACCGACACGATCCGCAGCACCAACAGCCGAACCCTCGACGCCAACGTCGAAAACGGAGAGCTTCTGGGCACCGGCGCGATCAACTCCACCGGCAACGCTCTGGCTAATACCCTTACCGGAAACAGCGGCGTCAATATCCTCACCGGCAATGCTGGCGATGACAGGCTGTTCGGCGGCGCGGGCAACGACACGCTGAGGGGCGGCACGGGCAACGACACCCTCGACGGCGAAGCAGGGGCAGACCGGATGGAAGGCGGCGACGGCAACGATTTGTTTACAGTCGACAACACCGGCGACACGATCGTCGAATATGTCAACGCGGGGGCGGGCGGGGTCGACACAGTCCGCAGCACGGTCAGCTTCACGCTGGCCAGCAATGTCGAAAATCTCACCCTGCTTGGAACCAACGCCATCAACGCAACCGGCAACACCGCCGCCAACATCCTGATCGGCAATGACGCAGCCAATATCCTCGACGGCGGGGCGGGCGATGACAATCTACAGGGCGGCGCGGGCAACGACCGGCTGATCGGCGGAACCGGCAGCGACACGATTGATGGCGGAACCGGCCAGGACACCGCGGTCTTCGCCGGCGACGTTGCCAGCTACACGATCACCACCTCCGCCGGGTCGATCTCGATCCGGGACAATGACAGCGTCACCGACGGCAATGACGGGACCGACACGCTGATCGGCGTCGAGACCGCCGAGTTCAAGGGCGGCGCGACGGTCAATCTGCTGGCGCCGATCGTGCTGGACCTTGACGGCAACAGCGTTGCGCTGATCGATCTCGCCAACAGCCGCACGAATTTCGATTTCAACGGCGATGGTACCCAGACCCGCACCGGCTGGATCGGGCAAGGCGATGCGTTCCTGGTTTTCGACCGTGACGGCAACGGCACCGTCAGCGGCTCAAGCGAGCTTAGCTTCGTCGGTGACAAAGCCGGCGCTCGTTCCGATCTCGATGGCCTCCGCGCCTTCGACAGCAATGGCGACGGAGTTTTGTCCTCGACCGATGACAGCTTTTCGAGCTTCATGCTGTGGTCGGACGGCAACAGCGATGGCCAGGTCAATGACGGCGAACTGATGGGCTTGGCACAGGCAGGCATCGCCTCGCTCAGCCTGACAGGCGCCGCCACTGAGCGGGACTGGGCCTGGGGCGAGAATATCGTGGTCAATTCGGGAAGCTTTTTGCGTACGGACGGATCGACCGGCGCGCTCGCCGACGTCGCCCTGCTTCATGAGGACGCTGTCCAATCTGCGTTTTCTGGGCCTTACGGGCATGAGTCCTTCGTTTGGTCGGGCCAGAGCCTCGCCCTGTGGAACGGGGATTGGCAGATGTAATGCCAAAGTGCCATGGGCCCGGGGCGGTAACGCCTGATTGGGCCGAAGGCATCGTGCTGCTCGGCAGGCTATTCGAGGCGCGAAGGGCAGTCGCCGGCACAATCGCCCGCCATTGGCGATGAAAACCGAATCGGGACGGCCCCCTATTTTGCCGGAGCAGTGTTGGCCTGCCCACTAAAAAATTGGCTTTTTCAAAAAGGTTCCCAACTTTATTTTCCGCTGGTCGCGGTTTCCAAACGCGTCGTCCTGTGATCGGCAGTGGTTTGTTCACCACTGACTCCTAGCTTGTGTCCAACCAGCATGTTAAAAGGAAATAGCGGGGCACGCAAAACGCAGGATTTTTAACCTTGCTAAAGGTTTTGTGCGTCATCCGCCGATTGCCAGTCCATGTATCGACTGGGTCAGGCTGTTCCACACCAAGCGGCATGATCGTGCGTATCTTAAGATATACTCCAGTAACTCGGAATCAGATTTCTAATTACATGAAATAATCATGATACCTCCGTGTATTTTACCTTGCACGGCGCTCCAGGTTATTATGATCGTTCTGCCTTTGGATGCGATCAGCAGGTTGAAACCTCCGCTTGGGCTCGGCTTGCCCCTCCCCGCCCCCGTCGCTAACTCCCCCGCCAACGAGGCCACGGCGGCAATCCCGCCCGCCCTCGTTCTGAGAGAGAGCTGGAATCCCAGTTCGGATTGATCGCAGCCGTTGCCCGGTCTTGCAACGTCAAACGCCCCTTGACCTGTCGAGGCGCGGTTGTCGCTGGACACCCGCGCGTCGCAAGTTGCCAGAATCGTAGAGGAATAAAAACTATTAACCGAGCGGCTTAGGCGAATCTTAACTGACTGGGGGCAGTCTTGAACAAGCAGGGCGGGGAGGGAATTTCCACATGATTTTGAATGCAACTTTAGCCCCCTCGGGCAACTTTAACCTGAGCAATTGGAAGATCACACTGCCGGTCGATTCCACCGGTGGAATCACTGGAACTGCGGTTGAAGTCCAGAATCTGATCGGCTACCAGAACGCGAAGTATTTCTACACCGCAACCGACGGCGCGATGGTATTTCGCGCCATGGTGGAGGGTGCGACGACCAGCGGTTCGAGCTACGCCCGGTCCGAACTTCGCGAAATGGTTGGCACGACGCGCGCCGCCTGGAATCTGACAACTGGCGGCGTGATGACCGCGACGCTGGAAGTCGATCAGGCGCCGATCCGCTCGGACGGCACGGTCGGAAAGCTTGTGGTTGGCCAGATCCATGGCGCCAGCAACGAACTGGTCCGCCTGTATTGGGACAACAGCAAGCTCTATTTCGCCAATGACATTTCGGGATCGGCTGGCAACGAGAACAAGTTCTATTTCACCAACGCTGCGGGCGCGCAGCCGAACGTTTCCCTGGACGAGCGCTTCTCCTATGTGATCGACGCCAAGGGCACCAGCCTGGAGGTTACCATCTATGCCGATGGCGACATCTATAAATCGGTGACGACGATCAACAGCGCCTGGCAATCGGACAGCCTCTATTTCAAGGCCGGCACCTATCTCGGAGTCAACGAGACCGGCGGCACGGGCTGGGGCCAGACCTCGTTCTACGATGTACGGTTCAACCACACCGACACCGCTCTGACCCCGGCTGCCATCGCGCCGGCGACGACGACGACCACGACCACGACTGTGGTCGAGGTCGCGGGCGAGACCATATTCGGCACGGATGCGGCCAATACGATAACCGGCACTGCCGGTGCCGACACGATCTATGCGAAGATGGGCAACGACACGGTCTACGGCCTGGAAGGCAGCGACACGATCTATGGCGGGACCGGAACCGACCTGCTGTACGGCGGCGCAGGAGCCGACATTCTGTACGGCAACGATGGCTGGGACACATTGACCGGCGGTGCCGGTGCGGACCGGCTGTATGGCGGGGCCGGCGGCGACAAGTTCCAGTTTGCCGCGCTGTCCGACAGCCATGCCGGAGACCTCGACATGATCATGGACTTCGCATCCTCGCAGGGCGACCGGATCTTGCTGGGTGCGATCGATGCCAATATGGCAACCAGCGGCGATCAGGCGTTTAAATTCATCGGCACCGCCGCTTTCTCGCACGTAGCGGGCCAACTGCACTATTACCAGGCGAATGGCGACACCTTCATCGAAGGAGACGTCAACGGCGATGGGTTGGGCGATTTCCTGATCGCGATCGATGCGACCGTGGCGCTGACCTCGGCCGATTTCGTCTTGTAATCCGGGGGCCGGTGAAGCTGGAACACGTGACCTGCGGCTAGACAATTGGAGCGATGGGCGGCGAATTTCGCCGGGGGGCGGCACGAAGCGGCCCATCGCTTTCGCTAGCGGACCTTCACATACGGTTCCCGACCGGCGCGCTACCGCGCTAAGTCACCTGCCCGAGGACGATCTTGCGTCCGCGCGGAAACGTCACCAGTGTGCGGATTGACTCGATTTCACCGCTGGCCCGTTCCGACACCAGCGTGATGTTGTCGAGCGGCACTTCGATCTCAAGTTCGACAAACTCCCGGTTCTCACCATCGACAATCGCTTGTTGGCACGATAGCCGCGTCACCCGTCCGGAAACAGGAGGAAGCATTTGCTGCGGGTCGACCACAAACACAACTTGCACTCGTCCCGCCGGATAAATATCTTCAACATCCGCAGGCGAAACCATCGCTTCTATACGAACGACATTCTTGGCTTGCGGGACAATGTTCATCGCTATTCCTCGAAGTTAAGCGAATTATCATTAGATAACAAACCGCCATAACGCCGCCAAATATTCAAATCGGCGACGTCGACTGAGCAAGATGCAATTCAATTACCTGGGAATTTAGGGATGTCCTAATTCGGTACAAGTGACACTAATACTCCCTGACTTTTAACCTGTTAGATGCCCACTGTGAAAATTACGCAGGAAAATCCCGATAAACCAATCACATCCAGTTTCAGGTAATTTAGCCCCAGCGAGCGAGCGCATCTCACAATGCTCGACCGTCCAACCGACACACCGCAGGCCAAATGCCCCAACCAGCTACACCGCCGAGAATGCGATCAATTGGCTGTAAGCAAGCCCTGTTTGATCGCCTGAGCAACCATATGGGTCCGGTTGCGTGTACGGGTTTTAAGGCGGATCTTGTCGATGTGGCTTTCGACGGTACGCGGGGTGATCGCCAGGTTGAGTGCGACTTCCTTGGCCGAATACCCCCGTGCCAGCAGTTGCAGAACGTCATGCTCACGCTTGGTCAGCATGACGACAACGATTAGATCCGAATCAAGATCTGGATTCAGTACGCCAGCCATACAAAATGCTCCTCGGTGGGCATTGCCCCCCTCCGATCGAAAATGCAGTGTGCCCGACACAGGGAGGTTGTCATCGACGTTAACAAACCGATTGATCATATGTTCCCTACAAATCGGGCTGCGACAATTTTGAATGTTGGATGTACACGATTTTGTGGCGGTTGGGCCTGATGCGTATAGCCGTACCCTAAAGCCAGCCAGCGGTTCTCGCTCGGCCGTACACACTTGGAGAGAAACAGCTCACCAGGCGTCGGACTGAGAGGAATCAGCAAAGCCGGCGCCCATTTTTACTGGCTCTCGCGGCGCTGGCCTTACATTATTGGACGCCAGACCTAAATGGAGCGCGGCTTTCAATTGGCTGACCACGATCGGAATGGTAGGCGATGCAGGCTATGTCCTTGAATCAAGACCTAGGCCGGCTTCACTGCTTCATAACAGGAGGCGCGAGTTGGAACGCGAGATGATACGGCGCTTCGCTGAGCGATACCGGCGCAGCCTGCGGATCATAATCATCACCAGCATTTTGCTGAACCTGATGGTTCTGGCCGGTTCGATCTACATGTTGCTGGTGTATGATTCGGTATTGCCGAGCGGAAGCGTCCCCACGCTTGTCGGCCTTTTCGCGATGCTTTCCCTGCTGTATCTGTTCCAGGGCGCATTCGAGGTCGTGCGCAGTGAGGCGCTTCTCACGATCGCCAACGGCATCCACCGCGACCTGTTCGAGCCGGTGCATTACGCAGCGACCAGCCGGACGCTCAAGGGTCGGCAGGATTCTCTACAGTTAACCCGCGATCTCGATCAGATCCACGCATTTCTGGCCGGCATGGGTCCGGTGGCGATCATCGACCTGCCATGGGTGATCCTGTTCCTGATCATCCTGTTTGCCCTGCACTGGTGGCTAGGCTTTGCGGCCCTGTGCGGCACCCTGGTTCTCGCCGCGATCGCCTGGTCGACCAGCCGCCGCAGCGCCGAGGGCACGCACCGGCTGCTTGCCCTTACCGGCCGGCGCTTTGCCGCAAGCCAGGCGGAACTGCGATTTGCCGAGAGCGCGATGGCCATGGGCATGCAGCGCCGCTTGCTCGCCCGCAGTGCCGATTGCGACGCCGAATATCTGGAGGCGCAATCCTATCTCTCCCGTGCGATTTCGCGGCTTGGCGGGGCCGGACGCATCTTCCGGCTGTTCCTGCAATCATTGATCCTGACCGTCGGCGCGCTGCTCGTGATCGATAACAAGGCGAGCGGCGGGATCATCATTGCCTCCTCGATCCTTGCCGGCCGCGCACTGGCGCCGGTCGATCAGGCGCTGGCCAACTGGCGGGGTCTGTCTGCGGCCCGCGAAGGCTGGTCGCGCATCGTCTCGGCGGTCCTTTCCGACAGCCCTCCGAAGGAGCGGCAGGTGGCGCTGGCTGCGCCGAACGGCGAAGTATCGGTAAGGGATATCTGGGTCGCGCCGCCCGGTTCGCAGAAGTTCGTCCTGACCGGCGTCAGCCTGACCATTCTGCCTGGTCAGGCCATCGCCGTGATCGGGCCGAGCGCCGCCGGCAAGAGCTCGCTGGCTAAGACGCTGCTTGGCATCTGGCACCCGGCGCGCGGCGAGATTCGCATCGACGGCGCCACCCCTGACCAATGGGGGACTGAAATGCTCGGCAGTTCCGTGGGCTATGTGCCCCAGTCGATCGAGCTGATCGAAGGCACGCTGGCCGAGAACATCGCCCGTTTCGATTCCGCAGCGACCTCCGAGACCATTATTGCCGCCGCCCGCGCTGCGGGCCTGCACGAGATGATCCTGGCGTTTCCCAACGGCTATGAGACCAATGTCTCCGGCGGCGGCAATGAGCTCTCTGCCGGCCAGCGCCAGCGCCTCGGCCTTGCCCGGGCTCTCTATGGCGATCCGTTCCTGGTGGTGCTCGATGAGCCCAATTCCAACCTCGATGCCTCGGGCGATGCGGCGCTGAGCAAGGCGATCCTGGGCGTGCGTGAGCGCGGAGGGATTGTCGTCATGGTGACCCACCGGCCGGCCACGCTTGGCCCGATCACCCATGTCGCGGTTCTAAATTCGGGCAGGTTGGCCGATTTCGGGGAGCGAGATGCCGTGCTCAAGCGTTTGGCGAAAGATGGTGAGACTTCGCCCGCGGAGGCCACATCCAAGCTGGAGACTACCGCCCCATGAATCTCCCTGTTTCTTTTGGCACAGCCGCAAGCATTCCGGCACTGTGGAAAGATCAAGCCCAGCAAACGACGAGCCAGTTCGATCTGCGCCGGGCGCTGATGGTTGGCGGCGGTCTGCTCATGGTCTTGCTGCTGCTGGCGATATTCGTGCCGATCGGCGGCGCGGTACTTGGTGCCGGTACCGTCGGGGCCGAGTCCCGGGTCAAGCGCATCGCTCACCCGTTTGGCGGGGTGGTTGCCGAGATTCATGTAGCCAATGGCGATCCTGTCCAGCGCGGCCAACTGATGATGCGGCTCGATGATCGGGTGACCGGGGCGGATGCTACCTATTCCAGTCTGACGGTCGAACAGCTATTGGCCCAGCGCTCCCGGCTAAACGCCGAGCGAATGGGCGGCGCCAAAATCGAGTTCCCGCCCGAACTGACCATGGCAAATACCGACAGCGCGCGCAGAGCCATGTCCGACGAGCAGCGCCTGTTCGAAATGCGGCGGACCGAGGAAGTGCAGCTGCGCGCCCAGCTTTCGGCCCGCATCGCCCAGCTCAACAACCAGATCGGGGGGATCCAGGGGCAAATCGGCTCGATGCGACGGCAGCGCGCGCTGATCGAGCCCGAACGACAGGGCGTGAAGGAACTGTGGGACAAGGAGCTGGTGACGATCAACCGGATGAACCAGATCGAACGGTCCGCCGAAGAAATGGACGGCCGCGTTGCCTCGCTCAATTCGGAGATCGCCCAAACCCGCTCGCAGATCACCGAGACTCAGGAGCGCGCGATCCAGCTTGGCCAGACGCGCCGGGTCGAAGCCGGCAGCGAGCTCGCCCGGGTGATGGCGGCCCTCAACGAGCAGCGCACGCGCAGCGTTGCGGCTGGCGACCAGCAGAGCCGCACCGAAATCCGCGCTCCCTACACCGGCACGGTCGAAAAGCTGGCATTCACCGCTGTCGGCGAAGTGGTGCGACCGGCCGAAGTGATCATGGAGATCGTGCCCGAATCCGAGAATATGGTAGTGGAAGTCGCAGTTAGCCCGGCCGATATCGACCAGGTGCGCGAAGGACAGAAGGCCCGTATCCGCTTTTCGGCCTTCAACTTGGCATCGACTCCGGAAATTCGCGGCAAGGTGACTTATCTCTCCGCCGACCGTTCTGAAAATCGCGAGGCCAGGACATCCTATTACACGGTGCGTGTGACGATCGACGAACAACAGCTGAAACGTGAAGGATTGACGCTGCGCAGCGGCATGCCCGCCGACGTTCACATCGAGACGGGCAATCGGTCGATGCTTTCCTATATTACCAAGCCCCTGCGCGACCAGTTCGCCCGGTCATTCCGAGACAATTAATGCGGCGGCCCCGGTGCTCACGACTTGGTAAGGCGCTGACTGCGATCTTCATCACCGGCTACGGTGTCGCCGCATTAGCGAACGAACCCGGCGTCCCGGCCAGCGCGGTGCTTGTCCCGAGCGCCGCCAGACCGCCGCCCGCCACGCTCGACGAGCCTGCCGGCCCGCCGCGCTTCGCTGTAGAGCTTCCTCGCGGCACACCTGCGCGGGAGGCCGATCCGCAGCCCCCGGCAGCGGTCAACACCTTCGCCGATGCGCTGAGCCGCTCATACTGGACCCAGCCCGCCCTGCTGGCAGAGCGCTCCCGGCTGCGCAGCACGGACTTCCGCCTGCCGCAGGCAATGTCGGCCTATGGTCCCCGACTGAATGTCGAGGGGACGTATGGCTATGCGCGCGACAATGTGCAGCTGGGTAGCGGTGGTTGGTTTGCCCGCTCGGGCTTTAGCAGCACCGCCTCCGCCATCCTCACCCAGCCGGTCTTCACCTTCGGACGCGCCGCGGCGGGAGAGCGCGAGGCGCAGGCGCAGATTGCCTTCCAGCGCTCCGTCCTGCGTTCGAGCGAGTTGCAGACCCTGTTCAACGCCATCCGCGCCTATGCCGGGGTGCTGCGAGAACGCAGCGCGCTCAACATTGTCCGGGAAGACCTCGCCCTGCTCGAGCGTGAATATGGCGACAACACCGCGCGGTTCGCGCAGCGCGAGGTGACCGCCACCGATGTGCAGCAGATCGCCACCCGGCTGGAGCAATCCCGCGCCCAGCTGTTCGCGGCGCAGCGCGCCGTCGCTTCGAGCGATGCCGTTTTCCTCGCCGCAGTTGGCGCCCTGCCCGCAACCGATCTGGCGCCGCCCAATCCCCTGGCCATGCCGGTGGCGACGCTGGAGGAAGCCTACGCTTACGGCGGCGCCCACAGCCCGGTGCTTGGCGCCGCTTATGCGCGCGAGCGGATTTCGCGCGCCCAGCGCGACGGCGCCCGCGCCGACATGCTGCCGCGGGTGGATCTGCGGGGACGCGCCGATTATGGTTCGGTGAATCCGTATTCAGACAATCTTCGCCGGACCAGCCTGCGCGGCGAGGTGGTTGTATCCGCGCCAATCTTCGAAAGCGGGCTCCGCCGGGCCCGGGTTGGCGAAGCAAGTGCCGCCAATGACGCCGACTGGCGGTTGATCGATTCCGCCTTACGCGAAAACCGCGCCGACATTGCCGACGCCTGGAATGATTGGCTCTCACAGACCGCCTCGATCGCTCCCCTGAAAGCGGCTTCAGAGGCCGCGCGGCTGGCGTTTGAGGGGGCGCTGTTGCAGGAACGGGCGGGCCTGCGCACCACGCTTGATGTCTTGCAGCTGGCCCGCGAACTGCTGGTTGCGCGCAGCAGTTACAACAATGCCACGGCCAACAGCTACGTCGCCCAGGCCCGCCTGCTGGCGGCCATCGGCGCGCTGGAGCATCGCTGGCTGTT